>VBPB01000296.1:6953-12004 GCA_005893365.1 Candidatus Eiseniibacteriota bacterium | reverse complement strand
TCGAGGACGGCATGAGGCTGGAGGTGGTGGCAAAGCCGCCCAGTCTGAACCGCGCCGCTCGGCCAGCAGCACCACGAGCCGAGGCACCCAACTCGACCAGAACCATGGTCGTCGTCGAGATGACATCGATGTCGGTACGGTAGCCATCGATGGCTCTTGCATACCAGGAGTGGCTTCCAAGCGATGGGCTGCGCGGCACGATCCTCACCTTCTGGAGCGTGGCGGGAGAAGGATCGTCTGTGCCGTCACCGACGATTCTGCCCGATGCCTACGTGGAGATCGTGGTCAACCTGGGAGATTCCGTGACGCTGCTTGGCCCCGCCTTTGCTGGGCGGCAGCCCGCCCGAGTTGTCGTTGGTCTCCTCGAACGAGCTATCCCCATGCGGTACGGCAGACAGGTGCGCGCGTTCGGCATCAGGCTCCATCCCGCCCGGGCCGCAGGGTTCCTCGGCGTCGCGGCGGCCCACCTCGCGAACCAGCTGACCCGGCTCGGCCGACTCGCTCCGCAGTGCGACGCTCGCGTGGCGCAATGGCTTCGCGGCGACCCACAACTCGAGTCCGCGCAAGATCGCTCGGCGCTCGAAGCGTTGCTCGAAGAGCCATGGCGTCAGTCGCAGGGCTCGGACCGGCTCGTCGTCCGCGCGGTCGATCGGCTGCTCGGCGCGGAAGCTCCTGTGACCGTGGTCGAGCTCGCGCGGGAGCTTGGCGTCACGCCGCGACATCTTCAGAGACGATTCGTGGCGACGGTTGGGACGGCGCCGAAGCGGCTCGAACGGCTCGCTCGTTTCGCGCGAACCTGGCAACAAGCCACGATGGGACCGGTGCTCGGATGGGCTGAGCTCGCCTACGCGAACGGCTACGCAGATCAGGCGCATCTGGTACGTGAATTCCGCGCGTTCGGGGCGAATCCACCGACGCACTTGTTCACTCCGGAGTGGTACGACAAGACGACCGTCCGGCGCACCAATGCATGGTCCCATGAGGTCCGAGTCGTTCAATCGCACAGAGGGGGGAACGATCCACCATTGACACATCGCCGTCGAACGCCTGCGCCGCCAGCCAAGGGGAGACACTCGACATGATGCGTCTGACGATCGTCAAGCTGTTCGTCAAGGATCAGGAAGAGGCTCGCCAGTTCTACGTGGACAAGCTCGGGTTTGTCGTGTCCGAAGACAATCAGCTGGGCGACTACCGCTGGCTGCTGGTCCGGCCGCCCGACACCCAGGAAGTCGCCATCAATCTGGAACCGGCGAAGACGGAGCAACAGCGCGCGCTCGTCGGACAACAGGGCGGAGGTCTGGCGATCTTCGGACTCGCGACGGACGACTGCCGCCGGGACTATCGTGCAATGAAAGCCCGCGGCGTCGTCTTCGAAGGGGAGCCGAAGAGGATGCCGTACGGAACGGGCGTCCTGCTCCAGGACCTGTACGGCAACAAACTCTATCTGAACGAGGATGTTCCCTGAGTGAGCCATGCCGCGGTGGCCTGATGCTGAAGGCTGGAACGGGGCCTTCGAGTTTAGTGGTGAAAAACTCAGGCCGGAGGGAGGCTGCAGCCGCTGGTCATGGGTTTCCCGGCGCTGGTCGCAATCCACCGCAACGATTCGCATCCCCGTAACACGGACGCCAACCAATGCGTCTTCTCTCCTGTCCAATCTAGGCGTTCGTTCACCGCCCCTCCCTCGCCCCGGGTGACGCCATGAAAACGCTGGTCCTCGCTGCCCTGTTCCTCGCCGCGGCCGCGACCGCCCTGGCCGCCGACAGCACGACGGTGGCGAGGCGCGAGATCGTGACGGCGCGGCGCACCGCGGCGATCACCATCGATGGGCTGCCCACCGAGCCGGAGTGGCAGAGCGCCCCGGTCGAGACCGGCTTCGTGCAATCCGATCCCGACCAGGGTGCGACGCCGACCTATCGCACCGAGGCGCGCGTGCTCTACGACGACGATGCCATCTACGTGGCCGCCCGGATGTACGACGCGCACCCCGACTCGATCGTGGCGCACCTGTGCCGCCGCGACCAGGGCTCGCACTCCGACGAGTTCGGCGTCTACCTCGACCCCTATCACGACCGGCGGAGCGGGTACTACTTCATCATCAGCGCCGCCGGGATCCTGCGCGACGGGGTCCAGTACAACGACGACTGGAGCGACGACTCCTGGGACGGCGTCTGGCAGGGCAAGGCGCACGTCGACTCGCTGGGCTGGACCGCCGAGATGCGCATCCCGTACTCGCAGCTCCGGTTCAAGAAGAGCGACCAGTATCGCTGGGGTGTCGATTTCGGCCGCACGATCGCGAGGCGCAACGAGGATGATCTGCTGGTCTACACGCCCCGCAACCAGAGCGGGTTCGTCTCACGTTTCCCGGATCTGGTCGGCATCTCGAGCATCAGCCCGGCGCGGGCGATCCAGATCACGCCCTACACGACCTCGCGCGGCGAGTTCATCCAGCACGCGCCCGGCGACCCGTTCCGCAGCGGCGGCAAGTTCGTGCCCGAGGCGGGCGCCGACCTCAAGACCGCGGTCGGCAGCAAGCTCACGCTCAACGCCACCGTCAACCCGGATTTCGGCCAGGTCGAGGTGGACCCTGCGGTGGTCAACCTGAGCGACGTCGAGAACACCTTCAATGAGAATCGGCGGCGCCAACAACTACATGGGCTCCAACTGGCCGAGCCCGCGCTTCTTCTACAGCCCGCGCATCGGCCGCTCGCCCCAGGTCTCGCTGCCGAACAACGACTACGCCGACGTCCCCTCGGGCACGCGCATCCTGGGGGCGGCCAAGCTCACCGGCAAGATCGCGGGCGACTGGAACCTGGGCGTGCTGCAGGCGGTCACCGCGCGCGAGATGGCGGACATCGACCTGGGCGGCACGCGCAGCCAGGCCGAGGTCGAGCCGCTGACCTCGTACAGCGTGACCCGCGCCCAGCGCACGTTCCACGGCGGCGCCCAGGGCCTGGGCTTCCTGTCCACCGCCACGCTGCGGCGCTTCGACGACGCCCTGCCCGCGAGCGACCTCAACCACCGCGCGTTCCTCTCGGGGCTCGATGGCTGGACCTTCCTCGACAAGGGCCAGCGCTGGGTGGTCACCGGCTGGACCGCCCGCAGCGATCTGTCGGGGAGTGCGGCGCGGATCACCGCCGTCCAGACCGGGTCGGCGCACTACCGGCAGGAGCCCGACAACGAGCACTGGCTGGTCGACTCCTCCGCCACCTCGCTCACCGGCTATGCGGGCCGATTCACGGTGAACAAGCAGAAGGGGAACGTGCAGTTCAACTCGGCGTTCGGCTTCGTCAATCCCTACTTCGACAGCAACGACCTGGGCATCACGTCGCGCACCGACGTCATCAACGCGCACATCAGCTCGGGCTATCGCTGGAGCACGCCCAACAAGTGGCGGCGCTCCGCCAACATCACCGGCGCCCTGTTCGGCAGCACCGACTTCGACGGCAACGTGATCCGCCCCGGCATCTGGGCCAACGGCGGCGTGGTGTTCCTCAACTACTGGACGTTCTTCCCGAGATTCGCCTTCAACCCGGCCTCGCTGAACGACCGGCTCACGCGCGGCGGGCCGTTGGTCAAGGTGCCGGCGGCCTGCAACGGCGGGTTCTGGGGCGACACCGACAGCCGCAAGCGCTTCTACTACTTCTTCGAGTGGGACTTCGCCCGCTCCCAGTCCGGCGGCTGGGAGAGCGGCTTCTACCCCGGCGTGACCTGGAAGCCGGCGCCGAACCTCTCGGTGAGCGTCAGTCCGTCGTACGACCGCAACCATCAGGACTCGCAGTGGGTGGGCTCGACCGTCGACGCCGGGGCCACCGAGACGTTCGGGCGGCGCTACGTCTTCGCCCAGCTCGACCAGACCACGGTCTCGGCCAGCGTGCGGCTCAACTGGGCGTTCAGTCCCAACATGAGTTTACAGCTCTACGCCCAGCCGCTGATCTCGAGCGGGAACTACTTCGGCTATAAGCAGCTGCGGCGGCCGCGCAGCTACGAGTTCGACCCGGTCGGCGGCGGCGTGCCGCAGGCACAATCCGGACTTCAACGTCACGTCGCTGCGCGGCAACGCCATCCTGCGCTGGGAGTACATGCCCGGCTCGACGCTGTTCCTGGTCTGGACCCAGGAGCGCAGCGATCGCCAGACCGACGGGCTGACGAACGGCGAGTTCGATTTCGGGTCATCGTTCAACCACATGGTCGACCAGCGGCCCAACAACATCTTCATGGCCAAGGTCACCTACTACCTGAACCTCTAGGGTCGGGAGGGGCGCGGGGACACGGCGCTCACGCGCTCCAGGGGGACGACGGGACTTTCAGCCGGTGCCGAGTCTGGCCGGTCAAGGCTGGAAGCGCCGGGCCCGGCGTGATGTCTGCGCCGGGCCCTTCCCGTTTCGTTATACTGCGGGCCTAATGAACGCCCCTTCACCCGACCGCGTCGCCGCCCTCAGTTTCCGCGATCCGCGGGTCTTGGACGCCCAGGCCAAGCTCGTGGCCCGCGAGCGGCTGAGCCAGGAGGACGGGGTCCGGCTCTTCGACGCGCCGCTGCTCGAGCTGGGCCGGCTCGCCGACGCCGTCGCGCGGGACCGCCACGGCGACCGCGTCTTCTTCACCGTCAATCGCCAGCTCAATCCCACCAACGTCTGCGTGCTGGCGTGCAAGTTCTGCGACTACGCCAAAAAGCCGGGCGCCGAGGGCGCCTACACGATGACCGAGGCTGAGATCCGTGCCCACGTGGACCCCGAGATCACCGAGATCCACGTCGTCGGCGGCCTCCACAACAAATGGCGCTTCGACGACTATCTCGACGTCATCCGCTGGGTGAAGGCGGTCAAGCCCTCGCTCAGCGTCAAGGCGTACACCGCGGTCGAGATCGACTTCTTCTGCCGGCTCACCCGCCAGCCGGTCGAGTGGGTGCTCGAGCGCCTGCGCGAGGCCGGGCTCGACGCGCTGCCGGGCGGCGGCGCCGAGGTGTTCAGCGAGCGCGTGCGGCGCGAACTGTTCCATCAGAAGATCGGCGCCAAGCGCTGGCTCGAGATCCACGAGATCGCGCACCGGATGGG
>VBPB01000296.1:5157-6914 GCA_005893365.1 Candidatus Eiseniibacteriota bacterium | reverse complement strand
CAGCACCTGATCGACCTGCGCGAGCTGGAGGATCGCTCGCCCGGCTTCTTCGCCTTCATCCCGCTCGCGTTCCAGCCCGGTGTCACCGGGCTGGTGCGGCGCCAGGCGTCGGCCATCGACGACCTCAAGACCATCGCCATCTCGCGGCTCGTGCTGGACAACTTCGCGCACGTCAAGAGCTACTGGATCATGCTCGGCCAGGACACGGCCGCGGCGGCCATCAACTTCGGCGCCAGCGACCTCGACGGCACGATCGGCCAGGAGAAGATCGCCCACGCCGCCCTGGCGCGCAGTCCGGTCGGGATGGCCGAGGCGGGGATGGTCCACATGATCCACGAGGCCGGCAAGTGCCCCGTGCAGCGCGACGCGCTCTACCGCGTGGTGCGCGAGTACGGGCGTGACGGCGAGGCGCTCGCGGCACCGCCGGCCGCCCCCGCGGTCGCCGCCTCCGTCGCGGCACGCTGAGGACGCCGATGGCCCATCCCCCGCATTCCCCCGGATTCCTCGCCCTCGTCAAGGATGCCAAGTCGCGCGTGCGCGAGTTCACCATCGAGGAGTACCGGGCGCGGCTCGCCCGCGGCGAGGCGTGGGTGTTGATCGACACCCGCGAGGACCACGAGTGGGAGGCCGGCCACCTGCCGGACGCCATCCACATCAGCAAGGGGATCATCGAGCGCGAGATCGAGCGGGCGTTCCCCGACCAGGCGACGCCGCTGGTGCTGCAATGCGGCGGCGGGTTCCGCAGCGCCCTGGCCGCCGACAACCTGCAGAAGATGGGCTACACGAACGTCGTGTCGCTCGACGGCGGATACACCGGCTGGGTCCAGCGCGGGCTGCCGGTGGAGAAGGGATGAGCCCCGCCGCGGCCTCCCGCCGCGCGAAGGCCGGGCCGGCGCAGCGGCCGAAGCCCGCGCGGGCGGTGAGCGCGCGCAAGCCCGCGACCGCCGCGAAGGACGACTTCGCCGCCGTGTTCGCCACACTCGAGCAGATCCTAGCGCCCTACGAGTCGCGCGCCCTCACCCGGGCGGGAGGCCGCACCGGCTTCTGGCTCAACAGCGGCAAGGTCGGACCCAACAAATACCAGTACGCGTTCGCGGGCGTGCGGCTCGGGAAGGGCTACGTCAGCTACTACCTCATGCCGGTCTACATGAACGCGGCGTTGCAGACGAAGATCTCGCCGGAGCTCAAGGCGCGCATGCAAGGGAAGGCGTGCTTCAACTTCAAGCGCCCCGACCCCGCGCTCTTCGAGGAGCTGGCGGCGCTGACCGAGGCCGGCTACCAGGGGTTCAAGAAGCAGGGATACATCCAGAGGGGTCGTTTCCCCGCGACCTCCCACCCTCACCTGCCCTGGGTGAGCGGCGACGCTCGTGGCGCTGTCCGTTCGAGTCGATCGGCGAGACGCCGGACCGAGTCGGCAGGGACGCCAGTGCGCTGGCCGAAACGGACGAACCAGGACTCGGCCCGCAATCCCTGCCCGGCGAGCTCGCGACACGCCCCGGCGTACAGCGCCGCCTCCGGTCGGCCCGGCAGGACCGCAAGCTTCTCGAACTGGTCCGCGGCGCGCGATGGCTCCCCCGCCGTGAGGAAGAGCATCGCCAGCTTCTCGTGGTCCTGCGCCCATGCGGGATCGTGTCTCTCAGCCGCAATGACGTCCTCCGGGCCCGCACGAACCTCGGTCAGCACCGGCACGGTATCGAAGCGGAAGAACAGATCCGGTCCGGGCGGCGCCGAAGCGGGCCGCGGCCGGTAGGTCGAAT
>VBPB01000296.1:0-5119 GCA_005893365.1 Candidatus Eiseniibacteriota bacterium | reverse complement strand
CGGAAGTCGCGCGAAGAAGATGCGTGTATGGGGCGGCAGCCGGGGGTGGGCGCGGCGAAGGCCGGACTCGATCGCAGACACCAACGCCCCCGCGCGGCGCAGATACCACTCGTCACCCCAGTCCCAGGTCAGCGTGCGAGCATCGGCCGCGCGGAGCAGCGCCATGGCGGCCAGGGCGACCGCCAGGATGGCGCGACGGCGCTCGGCCAGGAGTGCGATCCCCGCCCAGATCGCGACGATCCCGAATGCGGCGTAGTAGGCATGCCACCCGACGGACGGCAGTTGCGGCGGGACCAAGCCCAGGGCGGCCCAGATGCCGATGAAGGCCAGGGCCTGGCCGCGCGGCGGCCGCTGCGCGCGGTCCGCCGCGGACTCGCGATGACCAAGTGCCACGAAGAGGACGGCGACCAGGAGCCCGGCTGACACGGCGGCCAGGAGCACGTCGGCGACGGAGACGTCGATGGGACGTGGGCGCAGGCTGAGGTTGAACGCCGCGAGGACGCTCCTCACCGCGATGAGGGCGTGGGACGGCCGGAGAAGCAGCTCGCGATCGCCCGCGACCGGATGGCCGAATCTCACCCACAGGGTCGGATGCAGGGCCGCCCAGAGACCAGTCATGAGTATCCCTGGGGCCGCCCGCCGCAGACACGTTCGCCATCCGTCGCGGTCGATCAAGCGCATGTACGCGAGGCCGACGCCGGGAAGCACGACGGCGGTCTCCTTGCTCAGCAGCGCCAGGGCGAGCACCGGCATGGCGAGGAGGTCGCGACGGTCGGCGGTGAGGCAGAGGAAGCCGAAGCCGAGCGCCAGCATCCACAGGTCCTGGCTGCCCGAGACCCACATCAACGGAGTTCCCCAGAGCGCGAGGGAGGCGACGCCCAGGGTCGCCACCCAACTCGCGGCGGGCGGCATCAGCGGAGCGATGAAGCGCCGATAGAGGAGCAAGGTCGCCAGCCAAAGGCCGAAGCCGACGAGCCGGAAGGCCAATGGGGACGGACCCGCCAGACGCTGAATCGCCCAGAAGTAGACCTCCCGAGACCAGGGCCGGTACCAGCCGAACGCGGTGTGATCCAGGGACCACAGTCCGGTGAACGACGACCGCTGGGTCTCGTCGAGGAACACGTAGTCGTCGCCGACGAACGGCATGGCCAGGTTGCGCCCATAGGCCAGCGCGGCGAAGGCGACGAGCGCCAGGGCGAGCACGGCAGGGCTCGCTCGTGACGAAAGTGATGGCGTCGCGGGCATCGTCGACATCGGCGGGGTGGCAGCTCGCGTCATCGGGGTCCGGCGGCCTCCCTGGGACCTGGCGGCGAAGGGTAACCGTGATAGCCTACCCGACCCGTATGCCCACGCCGCCCCTGCTCACCATCACCGACTACGAGGCGCTCGCCCGCGAGCGGCTGGAGCGCGGGGCGTTCGACTACTTCGCCGGCGGCGCGGGCGACGAGCGCACGCTGGCGATGAACACGCGCGCCTTCGACCGGTTCGCGCTCCGGCCGCGCGTGCTGGTGGACGTGAGCCGGGTGGACACCTCGACCACCGTGCTCGGCCAGTCGCTGCCGATGCCGATCCTAATGGCGCCCACCGCGCTCCAGAGGCTCGCGCATCCCGAGGGCGAGCGGGCCACGGCCCGTGCGGCGGCGGCCGCCGGCACGGTGTTCGTGGTGAGCACGGTCGCCAGCACCTCGATCGAAGAGACCGCCGCGGCCACGACCGGGCCGCTGTGGTTCCAGCTCTACGTCTACAAGGACCCGGCGATCACGCGCGACATGGTGGTGCGCGCCGAGGCGGCCGGCTGCCGCGCGCTGGTGCTGACCGTGGACACGCCGCTCCTCGGCCAGCGCGAGCGCGACGCCCGCCACGGCTTCGCGCTGCCGCCCGGCATCGAGCCCGCCAACTTCGCGGCGATGCATCATCTGGTCGCGGCGCGGGCGGCGAGCCAGGGGGAATCGCCGTTCGCGGCCCAGGTGCAGCAGCTCTTCGATCCGTCGCTGGACTGGAAGCGGCTCGAGTGGCTCAAATCGATCACCCGGCTGCCCATCCTGCTCAAGGGCATCCTGACGCCCGAGGACGCGCGGCTCGCGGTCCAGGCCGGGGTCGCGGGCATCATCGTCTCGAACCACGGCGGCCGACAGCTGGACGGCGCCGAGGCCACCATCCTGGCGCTGCCGCGCGTGGTGGACGCGGTCGCCGGCGCCATCCCGGTGATGATGGACGGCGGCATCCGCCGGGGCGTGCACGTCCTGACCGCGCTGGCGCTGGGGGCCCAGGCCGTGTTCATCGGCCGGCCCTACCTGTGGGGCCTCGCGACCGGAGGTGAGTCGGGGGTCAAGGCGGTGCTAGACTTGTTGCGCGCCGAGTTGGAGCTGGCGATGGCCCTCGCCGGTAAGCCGAATATCGCCAGCATCGACCGGTCGCTGGTGAGCGAGGCTCCTGCATGACCCGCCGCAACATCATCGCGCCGCTGGCCCTCGCCGCGACCCTCGCGGCCGGCGCGCTGGGTTGCTCGAATGGGGGCAGCCTGGACGCCGCCCGGCTCCTGCGGCCTCCCGCGCCGGTCGGCCCCGCAGCCGATTCTCCCGCGGCCATGCTGCGCCTGTTCGAGTGGGCGTACAACAACAAGGCCGACGCGACCCACCGCACCCTCTTCACCGAGGACTTCCGCTTCGTCTTCGACCCGGCGGATTCCTCGGGCCTGGCGTACCCGACGACGCCATGGGGCCGCGATGACGAGCTGGCCAGCGCGACCCATCTCTTCGTCGGCGGCAAGGCCGGCCGGTCGCCGGCGAGCTCCATCACGTTGAGGTTGGACCGGAACTTCGTCGTGACGCCGGACCCGAGTTCGATCGCGTGGGACCCCGAGGGGCGGTGGCATGCGAGCGTCCGCACGCAGATCTTCCTCACCATCCAGTGCCCTGACGGGGCCGGTTGGGACATCTCCGGGGCCGCGACCTTTGCCTTGGTACGTGGTGACTCGGCCCTGATCCCGGCGGACCTCGTCGACCGCGGATTCCTGCGCGACTCGACCCGGTGGTGGATCGACCGCTGCCTGGACGAGACCGCCCACCCCGATGGTGGCGGTGGGGTGGCCGTCGCTGCCACCATGCGGAGGCCGGCTCCCTTGGAGACTCAGCCGACGTCGAACACGACCTGGGGCTCGGTCAAGGTCCTATACCGGTGAAGCATCTCCCCGGGGGCGGGCTGGCCGCACGGCGAAGCTGAGCCCCGGCCGACCCGGCATGCGCGACACGCCCGCGCCGGCCGGGCGCAAGCGGCCATCGACTGAGGCGCACCCGCGCCTCGACCGCGTCGCACGCCCGCGACACCCGCCGCGCCAGGCCCGCCTGCCTACCCCCGCCATCTCGTTGCGCGCCATCGGCCGGCCCCGCCTGTGCTGCTGGCAAGCCCCATGCTGTCTGAGCGGGCGTCCACCTACACTTGGGCACCGCAGACCGAGGAGCCGACCATGCGCCGCCAGCGTCGGACCAAGACCGAGACCTTCCGGGAGCTGATCCTCGCCGTCCTCATCATGGCGCTGCCGCTCACCGGCTGCGCCGTCCTCTCGCCCCCCACCCCGCGCTCGGGCGGCGACGGGCTGAGCGACGCGGCCAAGGAGACGCGGAAGAAGCCCGACCAACAGGCGCGACCGCCGGTCGGATTGCCACCCGCCGGTCGATCCCGAAGCGTCCCGCCCGGCGCGGAGCTTCCTCCCCGGTCTCAATGGCGGCCTGGTCGCCGGCGGCGGCACGCTGCGCGACGGCGACTTCGCGCCCTTCACCCTCTACGGGGTGCGCGTCGGCATCGCGCCGACGCGGCGCGCACGCCTCGACGTGGCGGTGCTGGGCGGGCCGTCACGCTTCGCCCCGGGCAGCGACGTATCCGTCCTGTTGCGCAAGCCGTGGGAGCTGGCCGGCGACGTCTCGGCGCGCTACTCGCTGACGCCCGGGCACGCCGCGATCGGCGTGGCCCCGATCGTGGGCCTGAGGGCGGGCACGCTGTTCTGGCGCTACCGGAACGGCATCCAGCTCGATCGCGACGGCGAGCTGCGCACCGTGAACGACGACTGGATCGACTACGTGGCACCCTACGCCGGGGTGGCGGTGACCGTCCTGCGCACCGCGCACGTCGAGATCGGCGCCGAGGCGTTGACCGGCTGGCGGTTCTACGACGACCACACCAACGCGGGGCTGCGCAACGACCTCTTCGGCGACACGCGCTTCCGCGAGTTCCGGATCGCGACGACCGTCCCGTTCTGAGGCCGGCGCCGGGTCGCGATTGCGCGCGCCGGCCGGCCCCGCCTCCGAACGGGCACTCAGACCGGTCCGATCAGGGCCTGGTTACCCGCGACCCGGCCGCGCTTGTGACCCGCGCGGACCGCGTGCTATAAGCCCCGCATGCCCAGGTCCTCGCGACCCGCGCGCCGCGCCCCCGCTCGCGGCGCCACGGCATCCGCGCGGATCGCCCACGCTCCATCCGGGCCCGCGCCGGCCTCGCCGCCCGCGCTGCGCTGGGCCGCCCCGGTCCTGGCCCTCGGGCTCGGCGGCATGTGGCTCACCATCACGACCTCGGGCCTGGGGCGGATCGGCTTCCCGATGGACGATCCGTACATCCACCTGCAGTTCGCGCGGAATCTCGCGCACGGCGCCGGCTTCAGCTTCAACCCCCATGAGCCCGTACCCGGCTCGACCAGCCCGCTGTGGGTGCTGGTCCTCGCCGCTACGCAACGGGTCGGTGTGCCCGCCGAGGCGGCGGCCGCGGGGCTGGGGATCCTGGCCGCGGCGCTGGCCGCGGTGCTGACGTTCGATCTCGGCGTCGCGTGTGCGCTTCCGGCCGGGCTCGCCGCCGGCGCGGCGCTCGTCACGGTCGCGACCGGGCGCTTCACCTGGGCGTCGCTCTCGGGGATGGAAACGTGCATGGCCACCGCACTCGCGCTGGCCCTGGTCCGGGTCCACGTCTCCGATCGGCGCGTGTTCCGTCGCGGCTTGGCGCTGGGCGCCCTCGCCGGGCTCGCCGCCAACGCCCGGCCGGAGCTGGCGCTGCTCGGGGCACTGGTTTGGATGCTCGAGGCGTGGCGGCCGGCCGAGCCGCCCAAGGCGATGGCGCCGGCGACGGGCGCCCG
>VBPB01000286.1:3358-5861 GCA_005893365.1 Candidatus Eiseniibacteriota bacterium | reverse complement strand
GGTGAACAGGAATGGCATCGTCGAACCTCCCGGACGGGACACCGGGCGATGGAGCCCCCGGCCACGGACCGCGCCGACCGCGTGGTCGGGCAACCGCGGCCGAGTCTACTCCGTCGCCGGGCGCGGGGCGACCGGCGGATCGCCGGGAGCGGCGGCCCCGCGGGCCGCTCGGAGAATCGGTGCGCGGCCGGCGGAGGGAGGTGCCGGCGGCACCGGGCTTCGCTCAGCGCGTGAAGAGGACCACCACGCCCGCCACGGTGACCAGGGCGCCCAGCAGGATGCGCGCGGTGAGGCGCTCGCCGTGGAACCGCGAGGCGATGACGATGGCGAGCACCGGGTAGCACGCGGTGATCGAGGCGACCACGCCCGCCTCGGCGCGCTGGAGCGCCACCAGCGAGAGCGTGACGCCCAGGAACGGGCCGCAGCAGGCCCCTCCCGCCATGAACAGGCTGCCGCGCCGATCCCGGAGCCCCGCGAGCGAGGTCCCCACCTCGCCGCGCGCGCCGGCGATCAGCCACATCGCGACCACCGCCGCCGCCACCCGCACCACCGTGGCCGAGAGCGGATCGAGCCCCGAGGAGAGCGCGATCTTGGAGAGCACGTAGCCCGCCGCCTGCCCGAGCGCCCCGAGCACGCCCGAGAGCACGCCGCTCAGGACCGAGCCCTCGGCGTGCGGGACCAGGCGGTGGTCGCTCGCCTGGATGACCCAGAGGATGCCGCCCAAGGTCAGCGCCATGCCGAGCAGGGCCAGGGGCCCCGGGTGCTCGTGGAGCACCGGCCAGGCGATCAGGGCGGTGAAGACCGGCGCCAGCGAGGCCAGCAGCGTGGCCCGGCCCGGGCCCAGGATGACCAGGGCGCGGAAGAAGTGGGCATCGCCGAAGACGAATCCGACCAGGCCGCTCAGCGCCAGCCAGCCCAGCTGCGGGCCGGTCGCCCACGACGGCCAGGGGGCGCCGCGGGCCAGGGTCAGGGTGCTCGCGAGCAGCACCAGCGCCACCGTGATGCGCAGGCGGTTGAGCACGACCGGCCCGAGCCGCCGGCCTGCCGAGTGCGGCGAACTCCCCGGCGTGACGCATCGATCCGGCGGCTACTTCATCCCCGTCTTGTCGCCCGCCCCGGCCGAGGCCTCGGGGAGCAGCGTCGCGACCGTGTAGCGGTCGAGCGGGAAGTACTTGCGGAAGGTCTCCTTGAGATTCGCGGGCGTGAGCAGGTCGATCCGCTCCCGCCGCTTGGCGATGCGCTTGGGGTCCCAGCCGAGCATGGCGACGGTCTGGAGGCTGCCGGTCCAGAACGCGTTCTGCTTCATCGCGACCTCCAGCTCGCGGCGCTCCACCTCCTGGTCCTTCTGCACGTCGGCGGCCGAGGGCCCCTGCTCGCGCAGCTTCTTCACCTCGTCGAGGGCCGCAGCCACCATCTTGTCCACGTTCTCGGGCGCGCAGCCGAAGGCGATGATCGCGGTGGTGTAGCCGGACAGCGGCGGGGTGTAGCTGACCGAGGCGGAGGCGCCGTAGGTGCCGCTCAGCATCTCGCGCAGCCGCTCGCGCAGGTGGTCGTTGAGGATGTTGGCGCAGGCGCGCGCCCGATGCAGGTCGAGCTCCTCCAGGACGCCGCCGGTGGTGAAGAAGGTGATGCGCGTGCTGCTCTTGGGCTCCAGCCCCTTGTGCACGCGCACCGTCGAGACCCCCTTCGGGTAGCGCGGGCCGATCGGCCGATAGGTCGCGGTGCGCTTCCCGGTCGACGGGAGGGAGCCGAGATAGCGCTCGAGCAGCGGCGCGATCGAGTCCACCGCGAAGTTGCCGGCGAAGAAGAACGAGAAGTCGGCGGCGTTGGCGAAGTGGCGGCGATGGAAGTCGAGCGCCGCGCCCAGCTTCACGTCGTCGAACTGGGCGAGGGTCGGGATCTGGCTCATGTAGAAGCGGCCGGTGTTGACCGCATTCAGCGTGTCCTGGAACACCAGCTCGGGACTGTTCGCCCGGTCGGCGAACACCGCGTGGAACTTCTGCTTCAGGGCGGCGAACCCGTCCGGGTCCTCGGTCGGCTGCGTGAAGCCGAGGTAGACGAGCTGGAGCGCGGTCTCGAGGTCCGCGGGACGCGCCGAGCCGCTCAGGCCGTGCGTGTAGAGCGAGAAGCTGGGATTGGCGCGCACGAGCTTGCCGGAGAGCATCTTCTGCAGCTCGGCGCTCTTGAAGCCGCCCACGCCGCCGTCGTTCACGATCGCCGAGGTCATGAACGCCATGGTGAAGTCGGCCGAGTCGGCGAGCGAGAGCCCGCCCAGCGAGTAGGCGGAGAACTGGATCTCGTCGGCCTTGAAGTCGGTGGGCTTGAGCCAGACCTCGACGCCGTTGGAGAGGGTCAGGACGGTGGTGCCGATCTCCTCGATGACCCGCCGCGAGATGATGGTCCCGGGCTTCGGCTGCTCGGCCATCAGCGGCTTGCCGGCGGTGGTGTCCACCCAGGCCTCGGTCTTGAGGTCGGCGGCGGCGGCGAGGATGCCGCCCAGCGC
>VBPB01000286.1:0-3344 GCA_005893365.1 Candidatus Eiseniibacteriota bacterium | reverse complement strand
CAGCCGCTGCGTGCGGGCACTGACGTCCTGCAGCGTGATGCCCGGCAGCAGGGCCTTGGTCAGCAGGTAGCCGGCCTCGATCCCCGGCGCCGGCTCGTGCGTGAGATAGGAGGAGACCAGCTCGGCCGCCATCCCGTTGCTCTCGGTCTTCTCGCGCTCGGCCCAGGCGCGCTCGTTCTGGGCCTTGAGCTCCTCCTTCGCGCGGTCCAGCTCGACGTCGAGGAATCCGTGCTGGCGCACGCGCGCCACCTCTTCGAGCAGGGCGGAGAGTCCCTTCTCGGCGCCGCCGTCGGCCACGGTGGCCGCCACGCCGTAGATGTCGAGTGAGCGGCCGAGCGCGGAACCGAAGGCGCCGCCGCCCAGGAAGGGCGCGTGGGCGCGATGGGCGATCTCGTTGAGGCGCGCGTTCAGCATGCTGCCGAACAGGGCTTCGGCCAGGCCGCGGCGGTAGTCGGCGACCGTGAGCTCGCCGCGATGGGCGTTCTTGACGTAGACGGCGACCTGCGTCCCGGTGGCCTCCTTGTCGGTGGCCACGCAGACCTGCGCCTCCTTCTGGGCCGGCACGTCGAAGCTGGGCGTCGGCAGCGCCGCCGCCCGGCCCGGCAGGTCGGCGAAGTGGACGCGGATCAGGCTGTCCATCCGCGCCGGGTCCACGTCGCCGACGGCGATCACCGCCATGCGCCCGGGGGTATACCAGTCGTGGTAGAAGTCGCGCAGGCGCTTGGACGGCGCCTTCTGGATGATCTCGGGCAGGCCGATCGGCAGGCGGTCGGCGTAGCGTGAGCCCTTGAAGAGCAGGGGCCACCACTTGCGCTGCATGCGCTCCCCCGCCCCGCGCCCGAGCCGCCACTCCTCGAGCACCACCCCGCGCTCCTTCTTGATCTCCTTCTCGCTCAAATGAGCGCGCCCGGCGAAGTCGGAGAGCGCGGTGACGCCGCGGTCCAGCACCGAGTCGCGGTCGGTGGGCACGTCCAGCATGTAGACCGTCTCGTCGAAGCTGGTATAGGCGTTGGCGTCGGCGCCGAAGCGCAGGCCGATCGACTGGAGATACGCCACCAGGTCGTCGGCGTCCTTGAAGTGGTCCGAGCCGTTGAAGTTCATGTGCTCGCACAGGTGTGCCAGCCCGCGCTGATCGTCGGCCTCCGCCGTCGCGCCGATCCCGACCGCCAGCCGCAGCGAGACGCGTGCCTCCGGCTTGTGGTTCGGCTTGATGAAATAATGCATGCCGTTGGGCAGGACCCCGGCGCGCACCGTCGGATCGAGGCGCAGCGAATCCGTGAGCGCCGGCGCGGCGGCGGTCGACGCCGGTTGGGCGCCGGCCGCCGGCGCCACGAACAGCGCGGCGGCGAGCGAAGCCAGGAGCGTCGCCAGGACCGAGGCGGCGCGGCGGAGCGGAAGCGGCGAGTGCGGCATGGGAACCTCCGGGACGTGTGACCGGATCGGCGTCGGATCGGGATCGTGCCAGAACCTGGGACTCGGGACGCTCATGCGCGCCCCGGCTCCGTCCGCTCGGCGGCCTCACGCCGCTTGCGGGCGAAGAACTCGCTCAGGATGGCCCCACAGGGCTCGGCGAGCAACCCCACCGACACCTCGACGCGGTGATTGAGCCGGCGCTCGTGGATGACGTCGAGCACCGAGCCGCAGGCGCCGGCCTTGGGGTCGGCGGCACCGTAGACCAGCCGGCCGAGGCGGGCCAGCACCATCGCCCCCGCGCACATCGCGCACGGCTCGAGCGTGACGAACAGCGTGCACTCGTGGAGGCGCCACGAGGCGAGCGCGGTCGAGGCCGCGCCGATGGCGAGGATCTCGGCGTGGGCGGTGGCGTCTCGGAGCCCCTCGACCTGGTTGTGCCCGCGGCCGATGACCACGCCGTCGTGCACGATGACGCAGCCGACCGGGACCTCGTCCACCGCCGCCGAGGCCTCGGCCTCGCGCAGGGCCGCGCGCATCCCCTCCTCGTCGCTGCGGATCAGCACGACCCCCATGCGGCCCTCGGTGCCGGCGGCTAGGAGCCGCCGCCCGAGGCGGGCGCGGGGGCCGCGGCGGGGGCGGGCCGGCCGGGGAAGTTCGCGGCCCAGCGGGTGAAGAGCTTGGCCAGCACTTCCTGGAAGGCGGGGGCACCGGCCTCGCCGGTCACCGACTGGAGATTGAGCCCCGAGCTCTTGACCCCGAGCGTGGCGTCGTCGGCCTGGTGGAGCGGGCCCTCCATCGTCTCGTTCCCGGAGGCGGTCCACAGCAGCCGGCCGGTCGAGTCCACCAGCGCCGCCTTGACGGCGACGCGGGTCCAGGGCTTGCCGGTCTGGTTCCATTCGATCTGCGTGCGCTCCCAGACGTCCGCGCGCAGCGTGAGGATGGCACTGGTGTGCAGCGCGGCGCAGAGCCGCTGCGCCGAGACCGAATCGACGCGCCCGTCCTTGAGCAGCCCGGCGCGGATCGCCTTGAGCACCGAGTCGCCGCCGAAGGCGTGGCGCAGGAGGTCCTTGGCCAGCGTCGAGTAGTACCAGCGGTAGCCCGTGGCCTTGGAGACCGGCGCCCAGGCGGTCTCGAGCTCCTTCTCGGTGGTGAGCTCGTTGTCGAAGCTGGCCCCGGGCAGGAGCGTCACGCTGCGCAGCGCGAGGCTGTCCATCGCCGGGCTGGTCCAGAACGTGTCGAGCTTCTTGCCGCCCTCGGATGGGGCGGTCGTGGCCGGGCGGCTGAGACCAAACGCGATCACCACGCCGACCAGGGCCGCGACCCACGCGAATCGTGCCATCACGCCTCCACCCACGGCCCGTCCCACCCGTCGCCGGCGGACGCCGGCCGTCTCAGGGTTTGCCCGGCGTGGCGTTGGCCGCCAGCGCCGTCTTCTCCACCCGCGCGTTCATCGCGCAGCGCGGGCAGTGGCCCGCCTGGGCCACCGGCTGGTGGTCCATCGGGCACGTGTAATCCACGCGCATGGCGACCAGCTCGGCCCCGTCCATCGAGCACGTGCCGGCCGCGTCGTAGTCCATCCCACACTTTGGACATTCGAAGACCTGTTTCTGGTTGGTCAGTGCTTCGATCATTTTGGGTGCCGAGGCCGCCACCGCCTGGGTGCCGGCCCCCCCGGCCGGGCTGGCCGGCGCGGAGGCGGCCGGGGGCGCGGAGGCGGTCGAGGTGTCGGCCGAGCGCTGCTGGGCGCCACATCCGGCGAGGAGGCATACGGCGAGGGCGACGATCAGGACGCGCATGATGGTGGCTCCTTGGCGGGCCCGACGGAACGCGGGCCGGCGGTGGATGGGACGGGGGAGCCGTCGCGAGAATGGCGCGCCCTGGAGGATTTGAACCCCCAACCTTCTGGTCCGTAGCCAGACGCTCTATCCAAT
>VBPB01000285.1 GCA_005893365.1 Candidatus Eiseniibacteriota bacterium | reverse complement strand
CGCGGTCTTGCCGATCAGGTCCATCGCGCGCTGGCGGTCGGTCAGGCCCGGCAGCTGGACCGCGATCCGGTCCTCGCCTTCACGCTGGATGAGCGGCTCGGCGACGCCGAACTCGTCCACGCGCCGGCGCAGCACTTCCATGGCGCGGTCCACCGCGTCCTTGGCTTCGGCGGCGCTCAGCTTGGACTTGTCCACCTCCAACACCAGGTGCATGCCGCCCTGGAGGTCGAGCCCCAGGTGGATGGCCTTCTTGCGCAGGTCGGAGAGCTCGGCGGCCGGCAGGGCCGCGCGCTGCGCGGGGGTGAGGGAGTAGAAGCGGAAGGAAGGGAACAGGTAGAAGATGGCCAGGCCGGTGGCGAGCAGTACGCCCGCCAATTTCCACTGGTCGGTGCGGGTCATCGGCTTCCCCGGACAGAGAACCGCCGGGCGAGCGGGAAAGGCCACCCCGTACGGCCCAGCGTGCATGACGCAAAATGAGTGCGGCAGTCTACGGGCGCGCCCCACGGGTGTCAACGAGATGCGGCGGGCGTCCTTCGGGAGACGCGGGCGCGAAGGCGGAGGCCCCGCCGCACGGACCGGCGACCGCCCGGAAGGCGACCTCCGGCGTGGGCTCTTGGGACCGAGGGCCGGGACTGGGGCCGGTTGGCGGCCGGCCCCGGTGGGACTGCGATGGTGCTCGGTGGGTCGGGGTGAGGAGGGTTGCGGAGGTTTTGGGCAGGATCCCGGCTGGGGCGGCTCGGACACCACACAAGTCCCGTTCCACCCGCTTCCCCCGCCTCCGCGAGCGTCCCCGCATGGGGATACCGCGCCCGTAGCGACGGCGGCCGTGTGCACGGCGTCGACGGACCGACGGCGACGGTGTCGCGAGGGGAGCGTCGTTTGACACCCCTTGGACCCATTCCTATACTGCCGCGCTCGTCGCACCGGGCCCACCATCCGGTCCTCCTCCGCGGAAGAGGGGTTTCCTTCGCATGATTCCACGCGTTCGAACGGCGGGTATCGCCCTGTTGGCGGTGCTCGCGGTCGCCCCCCCTTGTCTCGCCGCCGTGGGCATGGTGCCCGGGCGGGGTGCCATCGGTGGCCAACTCGGCGGCTCGCTGTTCTGGGCCGAGGGTGATTACTCGAAGGGCGCCAAGCCGCGCATGGCCTTCAGCGGCCACTTCCGCTACGTCCTCAACGACCACGTGCGCTGGCAGGCCAGCCCCGGTTTCACCTGGGCGGGCTATACCGGCTCGCTGCCCATCCCGGTCCCGGACGGCAACTATCCCCAGGACCTGACCAAGAAGACCAACCTGACGCTGCTGCTGCCGATGACCTTCGAGCTGCAGTGGATGATGCACACGAAGAAGTGGCACTACCATCTGGGGGCCGGGCCCGGCGTCTACCGCCTGTGGATCGAAAACCACAGGATCCCCCTGGTGGACACGGCCAGCTTCGTCGTGCACCGTGGTCTGTACCCGGGGTTCACCGGCGAGTTCGGCGTGGAACACTTCGTGCGGCAGCTGCCCTCGACCAGCGTCGAGGCCTGCGTGACCACCCACTACGTGTTCGCGAAGGACGAGAAGAAGTTCCCGGCGGGGTACAACGGCAACGTGGGCGTCACCGAGATCCGGATCGGCGCCAACTACTACTTCGACATGGGCCGCCTCCGGCGCAAGTCGACCGAGTTGCCGCCGAGCACCAAGAAGTGAGGCTGTGCCCCGCCGCGCACCGCGGCGGGGGTGGGGCCGCGAGGAGATCCGCCCGATGCCGGATCGCGTGATGTGGGCCGAGAAGATCCAGGCCGCCGCCCGCGCCGCGACGGCGCCGGTGCCCTGGGGCGAGAAGATCGGCCCCGAGGCGCTGACCTTCGACGACGTCCTCCTGGTGCCGCGGCTCTCCGAGGTCCATCCGCGCGACGTCGACACGCGCACGCGCTTCTCCCGCCACATCGAGCTCAACGTCCCGATCGTGAGCGCGGCGATGGACACCGTGACCGAGTCCGAGCTGGCGATCGCCATCGCCCGCGAGGGCGGCATCGGGGTGCTCCACAAGAACCTCTCGATCCCCGATCAGGCCGCCCAGGTGGACCGGGTGAAGCGCTCCGAGAGCGGGATGATCGTCGATCCCTTCACGCTCCCGCCCGACGCGTCGCTGCGCCAGGCGCACGACCTCATGACGCGCTACCACATCTCGGGGGTGCCCATCACCGAGGACGGACGGCTGGTCGGCATCCTCACCAACCGCGACCTGCGCTTCGAGGACGACCTCGATCGCCGCGTCGCCGAGGTGATGACCCGCGAGCGCCTGGTGACGGCACCGGTCGGCACCACGCTGGAGCAGGCGCGCGCGATCCTCGCCCGGCACCGCATCGAGAAGCTGCCGGTGGTGGACGCCGAAGGGCGCCTCAAGGGCCTCATCACCGTCAAGGACATCGAGAAGCGCATCCGCCACCCGCAGGCGTCGAAGGACGCGCTGGGCCGGCTGCGCGTGGCGGCGGCGGTGGGTGCCTCCGGCGACGCGTACGAACGCGGCGCCGAGCTGGTGAAGGCGGGCGTGGACGCGCTGGTCGTGGACAGCGCCCACGCGCACTCGCGCGGCGTGCTCGAGACCGCCGAGCGCATGCGCGCCGCGTTCCCGGACGTGGATCTCATCGTCGGCAACGTCGGCACCGCCGAGGGCGCCAAGGCCGTGGCGGCCGCCGGCGCCGACGCGGTGAAGGTCGGGATGGGGCCGGGGGCCATCTGCACCACGCGGGTCGTGACCGGCGCGGGCATGGCGCAGATCACGGCCGTGCTCGAGGCCGCCCGCGCGCTCGAGGACCAGGACGTGCCGATCATCGCCGACGGCGGCATCAAGTACACGGGCGACGTGGTGAAGGCGCTCGCCGCCGGGGCGCACACGGTGATGATCGGCAGCCTGTTCGCCGGCACCGAGGAGAGCCCGGGCGAGGTGGTGCTGCTGGAAGGACGCTCGTACAAGGTCTACCGCGGCATGGGCTCGCTGTCGGCGATGGCGGCCGGGCGCGGCAGCCGCGAGCGCTACTTCCAGGAGGGCGAGGACGAGCTGTCGAAGCTGGTGCCCGAGGGGATCGAGGGGCGCGTCCCGTTCAAGGGGCCGCTGGCGATGGTGATGTTCCAGATGGTCGGCGGCCTGCGCGCCGGGATGGGCTACTGCGGCGTCCGCGACGTCGAGGAGCTGCGCACGCACACGCGCTTCGTCCGCATCAGCGGCGCCGGCCTGCGCGAGAGCCACCCGCACGACGTCCGCATCACCCAGGAAGCGCCCAACTACGAGATGCCGGGGCGCTAGGCGGTTAGTCCGGGTCGTGAACTACGGGGTGCCGGGGGGGGTAGGGACGGGTCAGCGTCGCGGGCTTCTCGCCATTCCCTCGGCGGCCGCGAGTGCCGCCCGTGCCTCATCGATATGTGCTCGCAAGTATGGATCTGGCTGGGTGAGCGTCTTCCAGCCGCCCCATGTGGCAGTAGAGCAGGACGAGGCGGCGGTGCAGAAAGGGAGATACCATTCGGGTCGTGATGCGGTACGCCCACGGGAGCCGCTCCTGCGAAAGAGTCAGCTCCAGCACCGCGGCAGCCGAGTCGGGCTGCGACAAGTGTTCCCAGGCGTCGGCAAGAATCCAGCGCCCGAGCACGAGGGGTGGGTTCCCGATCGCGCGAACTTTTTCCGGACTTCCCGAGAAGTCGGCCAGCGCCTCCACCGTCCGGTCCCATCTCCCTCTCTTGCCTTCGATCCAAGCGGGGATGAGCTCTTCCCACGCCGCGTCGGTGGGGTTTCCCCTGCTCCCACGCAGCTCAAGCACGCGTTGGAGCATCGCCGCAGTTTCGAGATCACCAGAGGCAACCGCCCAGGTGGCACGCGTCTGCACTCCGGCGAATGATGTGTCCGACCGCACCGACGCTGGGGGCTGGCCGGGTGGGACGTCAGCCGCGACCGCGAGGAGCAGGACCGATCGCATCGCCAACTGGGCGCCTTGACGGTTCTCGCCGACGGCGGCCCATCTGCGGAGCCCATTCATCGAAGTGGCGACGGCTCCCCGCGCCGCGTCTGAGGAACTCAACGCACGAAGCGCTAGGGCCCGGACCTCTGGCGTCGCCAAGGGATCGAATGCAAAAGACCGTGAAAGGCTGTCCAGCCCGGCCCAATCGCCGGCCGTGACGGCCAGGGCGAGTGTTCCCCGCTCGGCCCCCCAGCCCTTCATTCTTGCGACGACCGCGCGCGCGTCCTCCAGCATCCGGAAACGCAGCAGTAGCTCGAGCCGGCCGCCCAGGATCCACTGTTGCGTTCCGAATGGGCCGATTTGCATCGCTCGGTTGTAGTACTCCAGCGCTTCGTCGAATCGCCCCACGCTTGCGAGAATGCCTGCGTGGTCGCCGAAGGTGGAGGCCAGGTCGTAACCCCGTCTTTCAAGTTCTCGGTAGGTGGCATCGGCTGCTGCGTAGTCCTGGTGCCAACCCGCCGAGAGGGCCTGGCACTCAAGTCTCATCTCGTCCGTGAGGCGATGAGGCCGGCGCAAGGCCTCGTCGAGAGACACCGGCATGGAATCGCGTAGGCCGAGATGGCTGAACGCGAAGTACTTCAGCTGCCACGCGGCGGCAAAGTCTGGATCGAGCTCCAACGCCTCGCGGATGAGAACCAGTGACCCGCGGTCGTCCCCTTGAATCTGTTGCAGTTCGTAGGCCTGCGCGTATTTCCGGTAGGCATCGAAGGACGGGGTTACCACCATGCTCTGGCGCATGGACCGAGTGGCCTCGAGCGCGGTCAGATTCTCCCCCAGGCGCTTGCGCAGTCGGACCGCGAGCTTCTGAAGCGTCGGGATCAGGTCCCGCTCGTCACGGGCGGTCCCCGTGACGACGAAGAGCGGTTGCCTTCGTTCCACATCCAATCCTCGGAGCACGATGGCATATCCCCGCGCCAATGGTTCGAGGCGACCTTCGAGCACCGTGCGAACCGTGGTGCGATAGGCGAGTTCCTGCGCGACCTCGGCGGTCACCCTCGTCGAATCAGGCTTGCCAGCGGACTCAAGCGCGAGCTTGATCTGCGAGCGGGGCACCGTCGTTACGATTTCGGATTGGTCCAACGCCGCGCCGATGAACTCGCGCGTCGCGGTCGCCAGTCCAGGGTCCTGCGAGGGTCCCTCGAAGTCGGCAACTAGAATCCAGTCCTTCTTGGTCACATCCCTGATGGCCGGGCGGCCGTGGAAGTTGGTCCACCACCAGACCAGCAGTGCGACGGCCGCGACGACAACCGCGACGGCGGCGACGACCATGCGCCGACGGACTCGCCTGGGAATCGGCAGGGTCGGGGCGGTCTCGGACCCCTGCGCTCCGGGCCCAGGGGCCACGGGCGCCGGTTGCGGCGGTGCAGGAGTCGGCGGGGTGGCAGACTCCAGGGCGCGGGCGAACTCCCTGATGCTCGCGAATCGATCTGCTGGCGTCTTGGCCAGTGCCAGCGTGATCGCGACCACGACCGCCGCCGGCACCGAAGGCCGCAGATCGGTGACGGGTCGGGGCAGCACGTTGAGATGTTGGTGCACCGCACTCTGCGCCGACGCCGCCGGCAAGGGCGGTTGACCGGCGAGCATCTCGTAGACCACGCAGGCCAGGCTGTACTGGTCGCTGCGCCCGTCGAGTTCGCCCGCGCCGAGCGCCTGCTCGGGGCTCATGTAGGTCGGCGTCCCGAGCATCACCCCGGTGTCTGTGAGCCGCGTGCCGCCGGCCAGATCCACCGCGCGTGCGATCCCAAAGTCGGCCACCATCGCGTGGCCTCCCTGAAAGAGGATGTTCTCCGGCTTGATGTCACGATGCACGACGCCACGCCTGTGGGCGTAATCGAGGGCCTCGGCGACCTCACGTCCGATACGCAGGGCATCTTCGAGCGGCAACTGGTTCTCGCGCTCGAGTCGCTGCCGCAGCGACTCGCCACCCAGATAGGGCATGACGTAGTAGACGATCTCGTCCGCAGCGCCCGAGTCGTGGAGCGAGACGATGTAGGGGTGTTGGAGGCTGGCCGCGAGTGCGATCTCTTGCCGGAAGCGTTCGCGGCCGAGCACCGCGGCCAGTTCGGGCTTCAGGACCTTGATGGCGACCCGGCGGGGGTGGCGGAGGTCCTCAGCGAGATACACGGTGGCCATGCCGCCGCTGCCGAGTTCGCGCTCGATGCGATAGCGGTCGGCGAGAGCGGTAGAGAGCCGTTCGAGTGGATCGGCCATCGGATCCGGGCCCCGGGCGACATCCTTCGGGGGAAGCTTAGACGCGAGAGGCTAGCACAGGCCTACGCGGTGGCTCGCGGCGCCAGGAGGGGCTGCCGCGGGGTTCGCGACATCGAGAGCAGCTGAGGTATGGCGGGCGCGGGCAGCCACGAGCGAGAGCCTCACTCCCGACCGGGCGACCGGGGGGCGCGACGTTGGCGCGTCGCGTCCGGTGTCGCGGGTCTTCGCCCCGCGAGGTGTCCCGCCAGCCGCTGCGCCTCCTCGAGCCAGGCGATCTTCTCCCAGAGCGGCAGGCGCGCCAGGCGGCGCAGCTGGGCGAGCGAGTGACCCTCCCATCCCACGTCCCATCCCCGCTCCGTGGGTGTGCCGCTCATGCTCCCGTCCCAGGCTCGGGCGGGCCGGCGAGGCTTTCCAGCCGCTCGATGTCCAGCAGGTCTTGCGCCCGACCGGCTCTCCGTTTCATGGCGATGAGGTCCCCGAGCGCGACGAAAGGGGCGGCGATGCCCTGGGCAATCTCCAAGCGCGGGGAGCGGGCGTAGACGGCATCGAAATCGAATGGCGACTCCACGAAAAGATCCACCTCGGTGGCGACGTGTTCGGGGCTCGAGAGCGAGAACACTGTCAGCCCCTTCTCGGTCACCCATTGCGAGCGCTCCGA
>VBPB01000295.1:8868-10765 GCA_005893365.1 Candidatus Eiseniibacteriota bacterium | reverse complement strand
TCACAACATCAGAATCCGTCTTTCAGGGAGAAACCGAAATGTCCGAGCGGAGTGCTAGTCGTGAACCGCAGCTCGATCTGAGCGATGTCGATCACCGGGTTGGCAAGCCGGTCGGTGGTGGGCAGCTGCGAGAGCCTTGCAATGTCACCGACATCCGCCGGTGGGTCATGGCGATGGATTATCCCAATCCAATCCACTGGGACGAGGAATTCGCCTGCAATACCAGGTTCGGTGGCCTCGTGGCCCCGCAATCCATGTGCGTGAGCCTGGATTATGGCCATGGCGCACAGCCGGCGTGCGTCGGATACATCCCCGGCAGCCATCTGATCTTCGGCGGCGAGGAGTGGTGGTTCTACGCCTCCCATATCAAGCCCGGAGACCAGCTGTTCCAGGAGCGCCGGTTTCACGACTACAAGGTGGTCGAGACCAAATTTGCCGGCCCCACCATGTTCTCGCGAGGCGACACGATCCACACCAATCAGCACGGCATGGTGGTGGCCAAGGAGCGGGCGACGGCGATCCGCTACCTCGCGATCAGCTGGCGCCGATCCGCCGCTGGACGAAGCAGGAGCTCGAGCAGATCGAGAAGCAACGGTACGACTGGCTGATGTCCAATCGGCTCGGCGTCTCGCCGCATTTCGAGGAGGTCAAGATCGGCGACAGGCTGCCCCGCCGCGTCCTGGGACCGCATAGCATCGCCAGCTTCACCACCGAGTATCGCGCCTTCATCTTCAATATCTGGGGCACCTTCCGCTGGGTGGCGCCCCCGGGCATCCAGGATCCCTGGATCAACCAGGATCCCGGTTGGGTCGAGGGCTTCGCATTCGATGAGGAAGGCGCCAAGATCGACCCGCGCCTGCGCGACGGGCTCTACGTCGGCCCCTCGCGCGGCCACATCGATGCGGAAAAGGCCGGCGAGGTCGGCATGGCCCGAGCCTATGGCTACGGCGCGACGATGGGCGGGTGGTGCACCGACTATCTGGCCTTCTGGGCCGGCCATGACGGGATGGTGCGCCACTCGAGGGCACCCTTCCGGGGCCCCGCCTTCGAAGGAGACATCACCTATCTCGATGGCGAGGTCATCGCCAAGGAGACCGACTCCGCATTCGGAGTGCCCCTGGTCACGGTCAACGTCCGCATGACGAATCAGGATGGCGGGGTGCTCGTCGACGCGACAGCCGAAGTGGAGCTGCCTCTCTGAGACAGACGGCGTGCACATGGCCAAGGACGGCATAGCGGAAGCAGCGGGCGCGCCCTCGATTGCCAGGGGAATTCCGCTGAGCGAGGAGCCCGGTCTCGGAGCTCTCACGCTGTCCGGCTTCCTGCGCGAGGTGACGAGCCGCTTTGCCGAGCGCGAGGCGCTGGTCATGCATACGCCGGAGCGTGTAGAACGCTGGACCTACGCCGCGTTGTGGGACCGATCGGTCGAGGTGGCCAAGGCGCTGATCGCCTGCGGCGCCGGCAAGGACAGCCGCGTTGGCATCATGATGACCAACCGGCTGGAATGGATCGCGGGCGTGTTCGGAACCGCGCTCGCCGGGGGTGTGGCCGTCACGATCAGCACCTTCTCGACGGCACCGGAGCTCGACTACATGCTCCGGTCATCCGGTGTATCCGTACTGCTCTTCGAAGGTCGCGTTCTCAAGAAGCGGTTCGACGAGATGCTATGCGACCTCGAGCCGGCGATTCGCGGAGCCCGACCGGGGCAGCTGGAATCGACCCGGTTTCCGTTTGTGCGCCATCTCGTCGCGGTGGGAGCGGATCGCGCAGGGGCGATCGAGCGTTGGTCTGATTTTCTCGCGCGCGGCAAGTCGATCCCGGACGCGCTCGCCCTGGCAAGGGCTGCGACGGTGCAACCCAGCGACGCCGGGGTCCTGTTCTTCTCCTCCGGTTCCAC
>VBPB01000295.1:8230-8755 GCA_005893365.1 Candidatus Eiseniibacteriota bacterium | reverse complement strand
CGAACGGCTTGTTCTGGTCCGGCAATTTCGTCATGGCGATCGGCGGCACCTTCCCTTCGGGTGGCGCGATCGTGCTCCAGCCGACCTTCCAGGCGGCCGAGGCGCTGGAGCTGATGCAGGCGGAGAGGGTGAGCTACCCGACTGCCTGGCCCCATCAGTGGCCGCAGCTGGAAGAGGCGCCCGGTTGGAGCACGGCGGATCTCAAGAGCGTGCGTTATGTCGATCGGGCGACTCCGCTGGCGCGACATCCGACGGTGTCGACGAGCTGGCGCGAGCCGACGGCGTATGGCAGTACGGAGACGTTCGCCATCAGCACCGCCTTCCTCGCCGGCACGCCGGAGGAGGTGGCCGGAGGCAGTCACGGCGAAGTGCTGCCCGGCAACACGGTGAAGATCGTCGATCCCCTGACGGGTGCGGTGCTGCCGCGCGGGCAGCGGGGAGAGATTGCGGTCAAGGGCCCGACCTTGATGCTGGGCTATGTCGGCGTGCCGATCGATGAGACGCTCGACGCGGAGGGCTTCTTCC
>VBPB01000295.1:7603-8201 GCA_005893365.1 Candidatus Eiseniibacteriota bacterium | reverse complement strand
GTGCTCGCCACTTTTCCCGGGGTCAAGGTGGCCCGCACGGTAGGCGTGCCCCACGAGACGCTCGGCGAGATGGTGGTGGCCTGCGTCGTGCCCAGTGAGGGCAGCGTTCTCGACGAGACGTCCATCCGGAACTACCTCAAGGAGCGCCTGGCCAGCTACAAGGTGCCGCGGCGGGTGCTCTATTTCGGAGACGATGAACTGTCGCTGACGGGCAGCGCGAAGATCAAAGCGAGTGACCTTCGGCAATTGGCGTCCGAGCGGTTGAGTGTCGTGGAGCGGGCCTGATACGAGGGGCTCGCCTCGTGACGCCGCCAGCGAAGCGAGTGGAGCCCCCGCTCCTTCGCGAGCTACGCGCGCGAGCACGCTCGACACTGGTGAGTCGAAGGTCGACCGGCGTTCCAGGTAGTCGCCAGGTCCGTCCGGTACAGTGAAGAGCGCCGGTTACAGTTGAAAGCCGCCCGAGCATTGAATGACCTGACCCGTCACCCAGGCGTAGGCGTCGGAGGCAACCGACAAGACGACGCGAGCCAGGTCGTCGGGTTCTCCCATGCGCCCGAGCGGTGTCGCGGCGAGATACTGCTGCAGCACCTTCGGGTTG
>VBPB01000295.1:3156-7530 GCA_005893365.1 Candidatus Eiseniibacteriota bacterium | reverse complement strand
GCTTGGCGATTCGCGCCACCGTCGAGCCGATGTTGACCACGACACCGCCACTCGCTCGGAGCGCTGGGATCGCGTCGCGAATCAGTGCCATCGGCGCGATCACATTGGTTGCAAACGCGGCCCAGAGGTCGTCGTCCGACATCTCGGCCAGTGGGCCGAGGGGGTACGCACCGGCGTTGTTGACCAGCACGTCGAGTCCGCCGAGCGCGGTCGTCACCTCGTCGATGATGCGCGCCGATTCGCCCGGCTGCGACACGTCGCCGCGAACGGCGATGCCGCGATCGCCCAGCTCCCGCGCGACCTCCTCGATCGGAGCCGCGCGACGGCCGCTGACCGCCACCCTCGCTCCGGCGGCGGCGAACGCCAGCGCGATCGCACGACCGATGCCGGTTCCGCCACCCGTCACCAATACTGCGTAATCTTCGAATCTCAACAATGGTGGGTCCAGTCCCTGGAGCGCGCGACGTACTCGGCGAACAACGGCCGGACCTGATCGAGGTCCAACCCGAACGCCGCCGGGTCCCGGTGTGCGCTCGGCTCGCGGTTCTCCGCGTTCTCCGCCCACCAACGCCGCATCGCCGACTCGAACTCCTCCGTGACCGGCTCGCCGAGCCACGCGTAGAGCCCGCGGACCTCGCCGATCGGGTCGGCCTGCATGGCGCGGAAGTCGATGTCGTAGAAGCGGTGATCGGCGCCGCGGTCGCGGAACGTCAACGCCCGGCTCATGGCGACCGACCAGTGCTCCACGTTCAGCCGGCCGAGGTAGTGACGGTCGAGGTGGTCCGTGAAGACGCCAGCGATGTCGGCGTACACGTCGGCAACCGACAGGATCACGTCGGTCGGGTCGCGATGTGTCATCACGAAGCGAGCATCCGGAAACGCGCAGTCCAGGTAGTCGAGAGAACGGATGTGCACGGGCGACTTCAGCCGCCACGGCCTCGCCGGCTCGCCCCACTGCAGGAGCTTCAGCACCCGGCGCTCGTAGAGATACGTGGAGGTGAGGTCGGCCTCGAGCAGCCATGCCGAGTACGACGGGATCTGGGCGAACGCGTCGTAGATCGGCGATTTGAAGTCCAGCGCCATCAGGTCCAAGCACTCCATCGGCCCGTTGGCATCGGACGGGACATGGTCCCTGGTCCCCGCCTTCTCGCCCATCGCCTGCTGGATGCGCGGGTCGGGTCCTACGACCGTCGATGGTGGAGGGCAGGGCTGCGAGGATTCCCACTGGCGCAGGTACCGGATGTTCGGATCCTGAGCGAGCAGGAACGACAACGCCGTGGAGCCCGTGCGGGGTAGGCCGAGCCCGAAGAGCGGCGCCACGATCGCGACGTCGTCGATCTCGGGATGCCGCCGATACCAGTCCTCGACCTGGAGGCGCTGAGCCAGATGGCCGACGATCCGCGGGTACAGGAACGCCTCGCCGGCGGCGTTCACGCGCGCTTCGTCGCGCAGTGACCGCACGAGGATCTCCAGGCCTTCCCGGAACGAGTCGTCGCCGAAGTCCTCGAGGCCGGTCTTCGCGATGGCCGCAGCCATCAGGTCATCGTGTGCCGCCACCCATCCCTCTCCGGTCTATTGCGAACCCTGTCACGGTTGTGAGCGGGTCGTCAACATCTATGCTCGCGAACGACGGTGACTGTCTGGACTCTTCGAGGCTCGGCACAACCTCGCCAGCGCAGCTTCTCGGCCAGTCGATAATGTATGCGACGAGAGTGCCTGCTAGTGATTCCGAGGAGGAGAGGTGCGACCGCTTCCCGAGCTCACGCCGATGAACGAGTGGTTCTGGACCTCGGGCGCAGACGGCCACCTCAGGATCCAGGGATGCACCGACTGCAAGACGCTGGTCCACCCACCGACTCCGGTATGCCCGGCGTGCCGGAGCCGGTCTCGGGCGCCGACGGTCGTGTCGGGCCGGGGCACTGTCGTCGCGTTCACCGTCAACCGCCACCGATGGCTCCCGTCGTTCGAGCCGCCGTACGCGATCGCGATCGTGGCGCTCGCCGAGGACGCGGCGGTTCGGCTCACGACGAACATCGTCGGCTGCGATCCCGACGAGGTCCACATCGGCCAGGAAGTGACCGTGCGCTTCGAGCACCAGGAGGGCGTCTGGATCCCGCTGTTCGAGGCGACCGGCGGAACCGACCGCGTGCAGCGGATCCCCGAGCCGCAGCGCCCGGCCGTGAGACCGGCCCCGCGCAGCGACCGGTTCGAGCACCGGGTCGTGCTCTCCGGCGTCGGTCGCTCGGCAATCGGACGTCGCTTGATGGTGGATCCGCTGTCGCTGGCCGTCGACGCATGCTTGGAGGCGGTCCGCGACGCTGGCCTAACCCTCGCCGACATCGACGGGCTGTCCACCTACCCAGGCATGAGCGGAATGGGCATGAGCGAGGGAGGTGTGACCGCCGTAGAGGAGGCGCTGCGGCTGCGGCCGACGTGGATCAATGGCGGCGGTGATCTCCCGGGACCGGGCGGAGCCGTGATCCAGGCCATGCTCGCCGTGGCGAGCGGCTTGTGCCGGCATGTGTTGTGCTTCCGCACCGTGTGGGAGTCGACGTTTGCGGCCCTCCGGCTCGGCGGACGCGCCAACGGCCGGATCTCCGGACCGCTCCTGGAGTGGCGCGCGCCGTTCGGCGCCATGTCGGCGGCGAACTGGATCGCCATGAACGCCAACCATTACCTCGATCGCTATGGCGCGACCCGAGAGATGTTGGGCTGGATCGCCCTGAACGGCCGGGCGAACGCCGCGCGAAACCCGGTGGCGATCTACCGCGAGCCGATGACGATGGACGACTACTTGTCGGCCCGCCCGATCACGAGCCCGTTCGGCCTCTTCGACTGCGACATCCCGTGCGACGCATCGATCGCCGTGATCGTCTCCGACGCGTCCGTCGCTGGCGATCTGCCCAAACCGGCGATCCGGGTCGAGGCGATCGGGACCCAGATCGCCGAGCGCATCTCGTGGGACCAGGACACCCTCACTCACGAGCCACAGGTGCTAGGTCAGTCGGCGCACCTGTGGACGAGGACGAGTCTGCGGCCTTCCGACGTCGATCTCGCGCTCGTCTACGACGGGTTCACCTTCAACGCCATCTCCTGGATCGAAGCACTCGGATTCTGCGGCTTCGGCGAGGCAAAGGATTGGCTCGACGGGGGACGCCGGATCGCGCTCGACGGCGAGCTGCCCGTGAACCCTCACGGAGGCCAGCTGTCCGAGGGTCGCACGCACGGCTTCGGCTTCCTCTACGAAGCGATCGCTCAGCTCCGATGCGAGGCTGGTGATCGTCAGATCGCGGAGGCGAGCACAGCCGTCGTCACCTCCGGCGGTGGCACGCCGTCCGGCGTGATGCTGCTGCGGCGCGATCGACCATGACGACCGCTTCCGTGGCTGCGGGCTTTTCATTGACCTGAGCTCGATATCGATCTGGAATCACCGTTTCGTTTCGGCCACCCTCGAGGCAAGATTGCGATGGATGACATCGAAGCGATCAAGCAGCTGAAGGCCCGCTACTTCCGCACGATGGACACCAAGGACTGGGACGCCATGCGTCAGGTGTTCACCGACGAAGTGTCGATGGACACGACGGCGTCGGGCGGAAGTGTGATGACTGGGGCCGACGCGTGCATAGCGTTCCTCCAACGCGCGATCGGCGACGTGATCACGGTGCACCACGGCCACATGCCGGAGATCGGGCTGACTTCACCGACGACGGCGACCGGCATCTGGGCGATGGAGGACATGCTCCGCTGGCCCGACGGCCGGGAGCTGCACGGCTACGGGCACTACGAGGAGAGCTACGAGAAGGTCGACGGCGCGTGGCGGATCACAATCCCGTTGGCCAAGATCAACCCCCCACACCGGGAGAAGCACACGAAGGTCCAGCCTGCCGCGTTCTTGCGTACCACCTTGCCGCTGGGCATTTCGCAGCTCGAAACGCTCGACAGCGGCCGCTACCACTCCATCTGGCTGCCCGATCACATGGTCAGCTTCTGGCCCGACTCGATCTGGACCCCGGAATTCACCGATCTCGCGACCAGCTCGCCCTCGCCGCATCGCCATCTCGACGCGATGGTAGTCGCGGGCGCGGCCGCGGTGCTGACCAAGAACGTGCCGATCGCGACCAGCGTGGTCGACACCGTACGGCGACACCCGGCGATGCTCGCCCAGTCGGCACTCACCCTCGATCATCTCTCGCGCGGGCGGTTCATCCTCGGCCTCGGCAGCGGCGAGCAGGAGAATACGTTGCCCTATGGCTTCGACTTCTCGAAGCCGATCGGCCGTTTCGAGGAGGCGCTGAGGGTGATCCGGCTGCTCTGGGCGAGCGACGGGCCGGTCGATTTCGAAGGGCAGTTCTTGCACCTGCACCATGCGCGCAT
>VBPB01000295.1:2457-3099 GCA_005893365.1 Candidatus Eiseniibacteriota bacterium | reverse complement strand
GACGGCTGGTGGCCGTCGGGCTGCTACACGCCCGACGATTACGCCGCCAAGCTGAAGATCATCCGCGGTGCGGCCGAGCGCGCCGGGCGCGATCCGATGGCGATCGTGCCCGCCTTCATCATCACCTGCCTGATCGGTGACGATGCCGAGCTGGCGGCGATCTTGGACGCGCCGCTGGTCAAGGCCCTCGTGTTGCAGTTCCCGGCCGCGCTCATGCGCCAGTACGGCTACGAGCATCCGCTCGGCGACGCCTGGCGCGGCTATCACGACATCGACCCGCGCGTCCTGACCCGCGATAGGATCCTGGCGATGCTCGAAAAGGTCGATGTGCAGTCGATCCGGGATCTTGTGCCGCACGGTACGCCCCAGCAAGTCGCGCGCGTCGTGAAGGGCTTTTGCGATGCGGGCCTGCGCGTGCCCAAGATCCTCGATTACGGCGGCATGGCCGGCCTCGAATACGCGGCGAGCTCTGCGCAGAAGGTGCGCGAGGCCGAAGATGAATTGATGCGGCTGGTGACGACGAGTCGACGAGCGTGACGACCGGGATCCTCGACGCGCGGGCGCTGCTGGACGCGGCGCAAGCCGAGACGGGCCTCGGCGATTTGGGCGACGAGACTTTTGTCGCGCGGTTCGATCAGGCCG
>VBPB01000295.1:0-2378 GCA_005893365.1 Candidatus Eiseniibacteriota bacterium | reverse complement strand
GCGATTCCTCGCAGATCACGAGCGCTATGCGCTGGATTCGGAGCGGATCGAGAAGCCGCTGTTCGCGACCGGCGAGCCGCGGTCGGGCACCACGCTGCTACACGCGCTGCTGTCGGTCGATCCCCATGGGCGGGCGCTGCGCTTCTGGGAGGTCATGTACCCCTCGCCGCCGCCGGGTCTCGCCGCGCCGGACGATCCACGTCGCGCGCGCGCGGATGCCGACTGGCGCGAGATCTTGCAGCGCTTGCCCAAGTGGCTGCTCAGTCACCCCTACAACGACATGCTGGGCGATGGCCTGCCCGAAGACGAGCGGACCTGGGCCTTCGACTTTCGCGTGATGACACCCACCGCCTGGTGGCGCGTGCCGATGGGCATGAACGTGGGCGGCCTGCCCGTCGATGCGCGGGCCCAATATCGCCTGCACAAGATGATGCTCCAGCACTGCCAGCACGGGCGGCCGAACAAATACTGGGTCTGCAAGGGCTTCCACGGACCCCGGCTGGAGGCTTTCTTCGAGGCGTATCCGGACGCGCGCATCCCTCGCGCATCAAGATGACGGGCGACCTGACGGAAGGGCTGACCGGCCATGTCGACTGGGCCGAACAGGCGAAGATCCATCTCGCCGCGTCCCGGGCGAGCTTTCAGTCGACGCTCGTCAATCCGCGCATCGGCGATCCGCGCATCCATCACGTGCGCTATCCGGACTTCGTCGCCGATCCGGTGGGCACGATCCGCGGTTTCTATGCCTTCGCCGACCTGCCGTGGACGGCGGAGACGGAGGCGGCGATGCGCGATTATCTCGCGAACAACAAGGGCGATCGTTACGGCAAGTTCGTCTACGGGCCGGACCTCATCCGCGAGGACATCGACGCGCTCCATCGAGAATTCGCACCCTATCGCGCGCGCTTCGGGCTGGAGATCGAGAAGCGGAAATAGGGCGGCTTGGAGTGTGGGAGAGCGCAGATGCACGAGCGGATCTCGATCCATCAGGTCTGCTTTCCCGGCGCCAGCCTCGCCGAACTGGCCGGGCACTGGCGAGACCTCGGCACGCGCCGCGTCACCCTGATCAGCCCGCCGCTGCTCGCCGAGGGCGGGCTGGCGCAAGCGCGGACGGCGCTCTCGAGCGGCGACTACCGGGTCGAGACGGTATGCCACCCCTTTGTGTCGGGGCCGTCGCTCAGCCGGTTGAAGGCGGACTCGCAGGCACCGCGCGAGGCGCTCTTGCGGCTGATCGACATCGCGGCCGAACTGGGCGGCCGCTCGATCTACATGTTGACCGGCGGGCATGGAACGCTTGCGTGGGACGACGCGGCCGAGATCTTCTCCGCCGCTGTCGCGCCCTGTGTCGAGGTGGCACGGGCGGCGGGCGTCGCACTCGCAATCGAGAACGCTTCCTCGCTCTATGCCGATCTCCATATTGCGCACAGCCTCGCGGATACGCTGACACTCGCGGAAATGGCGGGGCTCGGAGTATGCATCGACCTCTATTTCTGCTGGGCGGAGGCCGAGCTGCGCGACCTCTTCGCGCGCGCGATGCCGATTTGCCACCTCGTCCAGCTCAGCGACTATGTGTATGGTGACCGCTCCCTTCCCGCGCGCGCCGTGCCGGGTGACGGCGTCATTCCGCTCGAGCGGATCGTCGGCTGGTTGCTCGAGGCGGGCTATCGAGGGACGTTCGATCTCGAGCTGCTCGGACCCCGGATCGATGCCGAAGGGTATCTGCCGGCCGTATCCAGAGCGGCGGGGCGGGTCGGCGCTCTGCTGACCGCGCTAGGCGCGTGACGACGGGGAGTCCGGCAATGGCTTTCGGCGACAGTACAGATGATGCGGCGCTGCGCGCGGCGTGGCGGGAGTTCTGCGATCAGCTGCGCGCGGCGGGCGATCAGGTCTTCAAGGACCATAATCCCGCGACACCGCTCCAGCGCGCAGACGCCTTCCGCTTCCTCACCCAGAATCTGGGACAGGCCTTCGATCTGGCGCTCGAGACGAAGGATCCGCGCTATCCGGTGCTGCACGCCTTCTGCACGCCGCTGCGCAAGCTGGGCGGCGACGCCGCCGACTTCACGTACCGGCAGGCGTGGATCGACGGCGACTGCGTGTATCGGATCACCGGAAATACCGGAACCGCGCGCTTCCTGAATTTCACCGTCCAGGGACCGCGCCCGGAAACGCAGCCCGGCACTGGCTGGCCGAGCCTGCACGAGCCCTTCGGCGACATTCCGGAAGCCAACCTCTTCAAGCATCAGATCGAAACTGCGCCCGATGGATCCTTCGAGCTCCATCTCGGTGGTGAGCAGCGCGGGCAGAACTGGCTGCCCACCACACCGGGGACGCGCAAGCTCTTCATCCGGCAGGGTTTCGACCGCTGGGACGAGACT
>VBPB01000045.1 GCA_005893365.1 Candidatus Eiseniibacteriota bacterium | reverse complement strand
TCATCGGCCTCATCCTCCGATCGATCGGGTGGGCGTGGCGCGGGCTCAGCGTCCCAGTCGGGGCACCGGCATCCCGGCCCGGACGGGGGCCGCGGGCGGAGGCCCGCCCCCCCGCACGAAGCGGTGGGTCTCCTCCATGAGCGTGCGGACCAGCCCGGGATCGGGCTTGCCCGCCTTCTGATTGATGTCGCCGAACCGGTAGCTCTTCACGAACATCGGGTAGACCACGTGTACGTCCTCCCCCATCACGTACGCGTAATTGATGTAGCTGCCGACCACGAACGGCCGCGGGGCGGTGGGCAGCGCCCACAGGTCGCAGCCGTTGCTGTAGTCGTGCGGCGGCCCGCAGCCGAACACCTCCTGGAGCAGCGTGGTGGGCACGTCGGCGTGCGTGGTCGGCGTCGTCACCCGGCGCGGGTGCCGCCCGGGCACGTAGACCATGCCGCAGTGCCCCCACCAGCCGGCGTGGTTGTCGTTGAACTCCTCGCCGTGGTCCGAGGTGACGATGACGATGGTCGAGCGCATCAGGCCGGTCGCCTCGAGATGCCGGACGACCCGGCCGATCAGGCTGTCGGTGTAGTAGACCGAGTTGCGGCAGTCGTTGAGGAAGGGCGTGGGGTCGGCGCTGGCCCCGTCGAGCGCGATGTTGAGGTCCCTGGCCGGCTGGAAGCGGGCGGCCGCGGGCGGATACCGGTAGCTGTAGTGGGTCGACTTGTAGAACGCGAAGCCGAAGAACGGTTGGCCGGCGTGGTGCTCGCGGTCCATGAAGTCGATGAGCTGGTTGGTCATGTCGTCGTCCTTGGCGTCGGCGGTACTCCCCGCGAACTGCTCGTGCACGGCGATGTCGCGGAACATCGCGTCCTTGATCTTGTGCCGGCCGAACTGCGAGTCGGCGAAGATCCCGAAGGCGTAGTGGTCCTGCGTCATCATGTCGATCAGCGGCGGGTTGTGGAGGACGGCGTTGTTGGCCTTGACCGCCGACCAGTAGGTCGGGTGGATGCCGTAGAAGAGCCCGAACACGCCGCAGGGCGTGGAATTGCCCGAGCTCAGGTGGTGCAGGAACTGCGACGAGCGCTGCGCCAGCGCCCAGGTGTTGGGGGTGACGGTGGCGTCCATCATGTCGTAGCGCCAGCTCTCGAGCAGCAGCAGCACGATGTTGGGCCGCCCGCCCGGCGCGCTTCGCACCTCGCGGAGCGGATACTGCAGCGACGCGTTGGCGGCCGCCGAGACGGTCTCGTCCGGCTCGAGGCCCATGGTGACCAGGTCGCCGTAGCGGGCCGCGTTCTTCTGCGAGACCACCGGCGCGTAGTACGGCAGCTGCGGCGTGAGGCTGGTGATGCCCGTGTCGCTCCGGTAGTAGGCGACGATGTGGATCACCTGGCTCACCAGGAACGAGGCCAGCACGGTGACCACCGTGGCCAGCGCCAGCCGGCGGCGGAAGACCAGCCGCCCCGCCACCCGCAGGATCCACGCTTCGAACGCCGCCGCGGCGAGCAGCAGCACGCCGATGGTGGCCGCGACCTGGGGCGTCACCCCGATGCCGCTGTACGAGGTGAAGAAGAAGTGGATCCAGAAGGCGTCCACGTGGAAGCGGTAGGTGTGGTAGACGAAGCTGTTGATCGCCAGGTACGAGAGCCCGGCGAACAGCACCGTCCCGCCGGCGAGCAGTGCCGCCCGGCGTGAGAAGGCGGTGAGCAGGAACACCGCGCTCAGCAGCACCAGGAACACCAGGCCGTAGTAGCCGAGGAACACCAGCCCCGCGTACAGCCCGGGCACACTCGCCGGCGCCACGCGGTCCAGGTGGCGCGCGAGGGCCACCGCCATGAGGGGCAGGTTGAGGCCCAGGGCCGCGAGCAGCACCACGAACGCCTCGCCCCTCGCGCCGAGCCAGCGCTGGAGGGCGCGCATCAGCGCCGCCCGCCGGCGCGAGCGCGGCTCGGCGGCGCGAGTCGGGACGGCACGGACCTCTCGGGCATGCTCCGCACTCCGCATCGGGGCCGGGATCGGCCGAGCGGGGTTCGTCCCCTTGCTTGGGGTCACGGGCCCGGTCCCCGACCCCGTTCCTCTCACGACGCGCGAGCCCCTGTCAACCGCAGCCCGCCCGCACTCCCGGGAATCCTCCTTGCCCCGTGACACCCCCTCGGATAGATTCCCTCGTCCTCCGCTCGGGGCCTTGGCCTCGTTCGGGGCTCCACCCCAGCCGACCGGGCCGCATCACCTCCTGCTGCGCCGCCGCCCGCCGGCCGGGACTTACGCCCGGCGTGGCCGGGCCCCTTCCCAACCGTATCCAGGAGCAGCCGATGAAGATGTCGCGTGCCTTGGGGCTTGCCCTGCGGACCCCCAACCGAATCGTGCTCGCGGGCGCCTTCGCCGCCGTCGCGGCGATCCTCGCCAACCCGGTGGCCGCCTTCGCCAGCGAACTGGACCTCAAGATCCCGGCGCTCGACACGAGCTACATGCTCTTCGGCGCATCGGTCTCGGGCGTCACCCTGCTCATGGCGGGCCTGGCCGTGTGCGTGTTGGGCATGATCTTCGGCCTGTCGATGTTCAATCAGGTCAAGGGGATGCCCGCCCACAAGAGCATGCTCGACGTCTCGGCCATCATCTACGAGACCTGCAAGGCCTACCTGCTGCAGCAGGGCCGGCTGCTCATGGTGCTCGAGGTCTTCATCGGCGCCTGCATCGTCTACTACTTCGGCGTGCTCGAGCACATGGGCCCGGGCAAGGTCGGGCTCATCCTGATGTGGTCGGTGGTCGGCATCCTCGGCTCCTACTCGGTGGCGTGGTTCGGCATCCGCATGAACACCTACGCCAACAGCCGCACCGCCTTCGCCTCGCTGCGCGGCAAGCCGCTCTCGGTGTACGAGATCCCGCTGCAGGCCGGCATGAGCATCGGCGTGCTGCTCATCTGCGTCGAGCTCATCATGATGCTCCTGATCCTGCTGTTCGTCCCCAAGGAGGCGGCGGGCGCCTCGTTCCTCGGCTTCGCCATCGGCGAGTCGCTCGGCGCCTCGGCGCTGCGCATCGCCGGCGGCATCTTCACCAAGATCGCCGACATCGGCTCGGACCTCATGAAGGTGGTGTTCAAGATCAAGGAGGACGATCCGCGCAACCCGGGGGTCATCGCCGACTGCACCGGCGACAACGCCGGCGACTCGGTCGGCCCCACCGCCGACGGCTTCGAGACCTACGGCGTCACCGGGGTCGCGCTCATCTCGTTCATCGCGCTGGCGGTGTTCCCCGAGCACAAGGCGCATCTGCTGGTGTGGATCTTCGTGATGCGCATCCTGATGATCGTCACCTCGATCGTCGCCTTCAGCGTCAACGGCGCGATGGCGCGCTCGCAGAACCGGGGCAAGGACAAGATCAACTTCGAGGACCCGCTCACCAGCCTGGTGTGGATGACCTCGCTGCTGTCGATCGTGGTGACCTTCGCGGTCTCGCGCTGGATGCTGGCCGACCTCGGCCAGGGCCTGTGGTGGAAGCTCTCGACCATCATCTCCTGCGGCACGCTCGCGGCGGCCCTGATCCCCGAGTTCACCAAGGTGTTCACCAGCAGCCAGTCGCGCCACGTGAAGGAGATCGTCGGGGCCACCAAGGAGGGCGGCGCCTCGCTCACCATCCTCTCGGGGATGGTGGCGGGCAACTTCTCGGTGTTCTGGAAGGCGCTGACGCTCGCGACCATGCTGCTGATCGCCTACGTCATCTCGCTCCAGGGATTGAGCGCCTTCATGGACCACGCGGCGGTGTTCGCCTTCGGCCTGGTGGCCTTCGGCCTGCTGGGCATGGGCCCGGTCACCATCGCCGTCGACTCCTACGGCCCGGTGACCGACAACGCGCAGAGCATCTTCGAGCTGTCCCAGGTCGAGAGCCTGCCGGGGGCCGGCGCCGAGATCGAGAAGCAGTTCGGCTTCAAGCCCGACTTCGTCAAGGGCAAGCACCTCCTCGAGGACAACGACGGGGCGGGCAACACCTTCAAGGCGACCGCCAAGCCGGTGCTGATCGCCACCGCGGTCGCCGGCGCCACCACCATGATCTTCTCGCTCATCGTGCTGCTCAAGGGCCAGATGGGTGCGGCGTTCGACCTCTCGCTCACCGAGCCGCGCGTGCTGCTCGGCCTGCTCATGGGCGGGGCCACCATCTACTGGTTCACCGGCGCCTCGATGCAGGCGGTCACCACTGGCGCCTACCGGGCGGTCGAGTACATCAAGCGCAACATCAAGCTCGACTCGGCCGAGAAGGCCTCGACCAAGGACTCGGTCGAGGTGGTGCGCATCTGCACCCAGTACGCGCAGAAGGGCATGTTCAACATCTTCATCGTCATCTTCTGCCTGACGCTGGCGTACGCGTTCTTCGATCCGATCTTCTTCGTCGCCTACCTGGTCTCGATCGCCGTGGTCGGGCTGTTCCAGGCGGTGTACATGGCCAACGCCGGCGGTTCGTGGGACAACGCCAAGAAGGTGGTCGAGGTGGAGCTGCACGAGAAGGGCACGCCGCTCCACGACGCCACGGTCATCGGCGACACCGTCGGCGACCCGTACAAGGACACCTCCTCGGTGGCCTTGAACCCGATCATCAAGTTCACCACGCTCTTCGGCCTGCTCGCCGTCGAGATGGGGGTCGCCAACCAGGCGATCGCCCGCCCGATCGGCGTGGTGCTGATGCTGGTGGCGCTGGTGTTCGTCTACCGCTCGTTCTACAGCATGCGCATCTCGTCGCAGCAGAGCGCCTAGTGTCCCGTCCCAGAAGTACCTTGCCAGTCGGCTGCCGCTGCATCCCGGCGGCCGGCGTTGCTCCTCCTCGACGTATCTCACTGATACGACTTCGTCGTCGCGCCTTGCCCGCCGGGCGCAGCGGCAGCCTTGGTGGTCAAGGTACTTCTGGGACGGGACACTAGCGGCTCCGGGCGTCGGGCTTGGCCCCGCCCGCGCCCCGATGCACACGAGCCCCCGCCGGACCTGAGGCGGGGGCTCGCCGCTTTCTGGGGACGCTATCCGTGGGTGAGCCCGGCGATCGCGTCCTGGACGGCGTGGACGACGATGCCCGGCGCGAGGCTCCGGCTCGCCATCGCCAGCCCGCCGAACAGCAGGCCGAAGACGGTGATGGTGATGACCGGGCCCGGCCCCTGATAGAGGTGTCCCAGGCCGAAGATGGTGGCACTCGCCACCAGGCCCAGCCCGGGGCTGCGGACCAGGGCGCCGAGTTGACGCTGGAGATAACCGCGGAAGACGAACTCCTCGCACACGCCGGCCGAGGCCGAGACGATGATCCAGAGGGCGGCTTCCAGCGCACCGTGCGGCGCCATCACCCGCATCGTGCGCTGGTCCTCAACCGCCGAGGCGAGCCCCGCCAGCGCCACGCCCCGGGCGATGAAGAACAGGACCACCGATTTGACCAGCCAGAAGCCGGCGGCCCAGAGGAGGGTCGCGGCCCCGGCGCGCGCCGATCGCCATCGGATGCCGAGGATCTCGCGCAGCGGCGTGCCCGAGGCGCGGATGCCATTCGCCGCGTAGAGGGCGAGCAGCCACTCCGAGACGGCCAGCACCAGGTAGCGCGGGACATGGCTCTGGCCGGCGGCGGCCTCTGGGCGCCGCACCTCCGCCGCCATCACGAATGTCACCGCGACCAGGATCGCGACCAGGATGAGGGTGTGCCGCCCGCTCGCGATCGGGCGCGGCGCCGACGGCGCCGGCCTCCCGGTCATCGCGCCGCGTCCGCCGCCCGCCCGCCCGAGGGAGCCGTCATGACGCCGGCTATCCGCGGGGCAGGGCGTCGATCTTGGCGGCGAGGATGAAGTCGTTCTGGTGGAGGCCCGAGATCTTGTGCGTCCAGGTCTCGACCCTCACCTTCCCCCACGAGAGGTGGATGTCGGGATGATGCCCCTCGCGCTCGGCCAGCTCGCCCACCCGGACGGCGAACGCCATCGCGGTCCGGAAATCGGGGAAGGTGAACTCGCGCTGGATGCGCGGGACGCCCCCCACCTCGGCCACCTTCCAGTCGGGCACCTGCGGCTGGAGGGCGGGGATCTCGGCATCGGTGAGGGTGGGAACCCCGCCGCGGCAGGGGACGCAGGTCGCCTCGGTGAGACCAGCCATCGTGGACCTCCTCGGAAAGGGCGGGCCCGGCCGCGCGGCGCGGCCCGCCGCGCCTAGGTGTGCTCGCGGCGCAGCGAATCGACCAGGGACACCGTCTCGCTCCAGCCCGGCGTCCCCTCGTGGAGCTCGCCGATGTGAAGTTTGCGGATCACGCCGCGGCGGTCGATCAGGTAGAGCGCGGGCCAGTACTGGTTGTGGAACGCGTTCCAGTTGCTCCACTCGCCGTCGATCAGCACCGGGTAGGGCAACTGGTTCTGCCGGACGGCGCGCGCGACCGCCTTGGGGTCCTTCTCGCGATCGAGCTCCGGCGTGTGGACCCCGACGATGACCACGTCGCCGCGGTCGCCGTAGAGCGCCTGGAGACGCTTCATCGCCGGGAAGGTGCGCTGGCAGTTGATGCACTCGAACGCCCAGAACTCGACCAGCACCACCTTGCCCGCGAGGTCGCGCCGCGTGAGCGGCTTCGAGTTGAGCCAGTCCGAGCCGGTGAGCTTGGGGGCGCGCCCGCCCTCCGCCGCGGACGGCGCGGTCTCGGCGGCGCGCACGCCGGCGCCCGTGGAGCCCAGGGGGCCCAGGGCGCCCGCGAGCAGCAGGGCGGCCAGGGTCGGGGCGAGGGCGGACGATCGGGACACGATGAGCCTCCGGACCTAAAGCGGCGTCGGGCGAGCGAGGCGCGGCCGGCCCGGGATGCCGGTCGGCCGCGCACCGCCACCCCATCTTACTCCCGCCGCGGGCGGGGGTGACCGGCCATCGTGCCGGCCCCTCCCGCCGCCGGGGCCGGGCGGGGCCGCTCGTCGGCGGACCACTCGTCGGCGGACCACTTGACCCGGGGGGCGGGCATCGAGTCTCATCGTCGCCCTGTCCGCCCCCACCGACACCCGACCGTTCACGGTCCACCACAGGAGCACGCTCATGTCCACGCCCCACCGCCTAGCCAAGCGGGTGCTGCGGTTCGCTTGCGCGGCACTGGCCATCATCGTGGCGCCGCGCGCCGGCCTCGCGGCGCCCAAGGCGGCCGCCAAGCCCGCCGCGGCGCCGCCGCGCGCGGCCGGCATCGCCGTCGAGGAGCACTTCCTCTCCAACGGGATGAAGCTGCTGCTCATCCCGCGCCACCTCTCCCCCACGGTCGCCGGCGGCTGGGTGGCCCACGTCGGCTCGGCCAACGAGCGCCCGGGCATCACCGGCATCTCGCACCTGTTCGAGCACATGATGTTCAAGGGCACGCACGCGATCGGCACGCGCGACTACGCCAAGGACGAGCGCCTGATCGACGCGCAGGAACAGATCCAGGACCAGATGCGCGAGGAGCTCTCCAAGATGCGCGCCGCCCAGCGCCGCGGCGACCTCGACGACATCGCCAAGCCCGAGGCCAAGACCGAGCGCTACAAGCAGCTCGAGGCCCGGTTCGACTCGCTGGTGGTCGAACAGCGCGCCAACATGGTCAAGAACGAGTTCGACCTGACGCTGTCCAAGAACGGCGGCACCGGCATGAACGCGTTCACCAACGAGGACATCACCTTCTACTTCGAGACCGTCCCGGCCAACAAGCTGGAGCTGTGGTTCTGGATGGAGTCCGACCGCCTCAAGAACCGGGTGTTCCGCGAGTTCTACTCCGAGCGCGACGTGGTGTACGAGGAGCGGCGCCGCTCGGTCGAGTCCACCCCGACCGGCAAGTTCCAGGTCTCCTTCGACGCCATCTTCTGGGAGGCGAGCCCCTACCACTGGCCGGTCATCGGCTGGCCCAGCGACGTGGCCGCCATCTCCAAGGCGCAGGCGGACGAGTACTACAGCCTCTACTACGCGCCGCAGAACCTGACCGCCATCCTGGTCGGCGACTTCGATCCCAAGCAGGCGTTGGCGATGGCCGAGAAGTACCTCGGCTCGATCCCGGCCGGCCGCAAGCCCGCCCCGGAGATGATCACCACCGAGACCCGGCAGCTCGCCGAGAAGCGCTTCTACGGCGAGGCCGAGACCAACCCCGCGGTCACCCTGCGCTGGCACGTGCCGGCGGAGGTGCACAAGGACGTTCCGGCGCTCGAAGTGCTCGCCACGGTGCTCTCCGGCACCACCGGACGGCTCAACCGCAGCATCGTGCTCGACCAGAAGCTCGCCACCAACGCGTTCGCCAGCAACGATGCGCGCAAGTACGAAGGCGCGTTCGACATCCGCGCCGAGGCGAAGGAAGGCCACACGCCGGAGGAGTTGGAGCAGGCGATCGACCGGGAGCTGGACAAGCTCAAGCAGGAGCCGGTCCCGGCGGAGGAGCTGCAGAGCGTCAAGAACCGCTACCTGGCCGGGGCGTACCGCCAGCTCACCTCCAACTTCTCGGTGATGCTGCGCTACGGGGTCGCCGACGGCGCCGGGGACTGGCGTCTGGCCGACCAGGTCGACGCGGCCGCGCAGGCCGTGTCCCCCGCCGACCTGCAGCGGGTCGCCACCACCTACTTCACCAAGGAGAACCGCGCGGTCGCCATCTGGACCCGCAAGGGCGGCAGCGGTCCCGAGGATCCCGCGCTCGCGGCCCTGCCGGACCAGGCCAAGCCGATGGTCAAGCAGATGCTGGGCCGCATCGCGTCGGCCACCGACACGGGCCAGCTGCAGCAGATGCTCGCGCGGCTCGACCAGATGTCGGGCCAGACGCCGCCCGAGATGAAACCCGCCCTCGACTACGTCCGCGCCAAGGCTGAGGCGCGGATGCAGCAGCTCGACAAGAAGTAGCCATGAGGAGCCATCCCATGCATACCAAAGTCCCGCATCCGGCACGTCGCGCGCCGGGCCTCGCCGTCCTGGCCCTCGCCGTGGCGGCGCTGGCGCCGCTGCTGGCGTCGGTTCCGGCCCGCGCCGAGGAGATCCCGGCCCGGCCGGAGCAGCTCAAGTACCCGCCGCTCACGTTCAACGCCCCCAAGGCCGCCGACTATCGCGTCGTCCTGGGCGGCGGCATCCCGGCCTACCTGGTCCCCGATCGCGATCTGCCGCTGGTGACGGTCAACGTGCTGATGCGCATCGGCCCCGACCTCGATCCCGCGGGCCAGGAGGGGCTGGCCGGCACCATGGTCAACCTGCTCACCCGCGGCGGCACCACGACCAAGTCCGCCACCCAGGTCGAGGATCGCGTCGCCTCGCTGGGCGCGGTGCTCGACGCCGGCATCGGCGGCGGCGGCGGCGGTCCCTTCGGGGGCGGCGGCGCGCCGATCGGCGGCTCCGAGGCGCGCGTCACGCTCAACCTGCTGGCGAAGGACCTCGACGAGGGCCTGGCCCTGCTCGTGGACTGCCTCAAGCACCCCGCCTTCCAGGACGACCGGCTCAGCCTGCGCAAGGACCAGCTGCTCCAGGGCATCAAGCAGCGCAACGACGAGAGCGCCCAGATCGAGGAGCGCGAGTTCGGGTTCCTCATGCGTGGCGACGGGCACTGGTCCAACCGCTACACCACCGAGGCCTCGATCAAGGGCCTCACCGCGGAGGGGCTCAAGGCCTTCCACACGCGCTACGTCGGGCCCAAGAACTTCATCCTCGCGGTCTCGGGCGACTTCGACCGGGCCACGATGGTGAAGAAGCTGGAGCAGGCGTTCGCCAAGTGGCCGACCCCGGGCGAGCGCCCGGGGCCGCCCGCGGCCCCGGCGGCGGCGCCCTCGGCCGGCTGGTACATGGTGGACAAGGCCGTGAACCAGGGTCGCGTCTCGGTCGGCATCCCCGGCATTCAGCGCGACGATCCCGATCTCTACGCGCTGCGGGTGATGAACGACATCTTGGGCGGCGGCGGCTTCACCTCCCGCCTGGTCAACCGCATCCGCTCCGACGAGGGGCTCGCCTACCAGGTGGGCTCGCGGCTGGGCGAGGGCACCTACTATCCCGAGCCGTGGCGGCTCATCTTCCAGTCCAAGGTGCGTTCGGTCCCGTTCGCGCTGCAGATCGCCGCGGTCGAGGTCCACAGGATGCGCGACTCGCTGGTGTCGGCCGATGAGCTCGAGACCTCCAAGAACGGGTTCATCGAGGCGTTCCCGACCCAGTTCGCCACCGCGACGGCGATCGCCGGCCAGCTGGCCGCGGACGAGCTGACCGGGCGCACCCAGAAGCACCCGACCTACTGGGCCGAGTACCGCGAGAAGATCCGGGCGGTGACCGCGGCGGACGTGCAGCGCGTGGCGCGGCGCCTGCTCGACCCGGCGAAGATGTCGGTGCTGATGGTGGGCGACACCAAGGAGATCATGCTCGGCGATCCCAAGCACGAGGACGCCAAGATCACCACCCTCGCCGGCGGCGAGCCCAAGCACCTGCCGCTGCGCGACCCGATGACGATGAAGCCGATGGCCAACCCCTGAGGCGCCGCACCGCTTCCGGGTGACACGGACGGCGCGTCGGACCTTGGGTCCGGCGCGCCGTCCCACAGGTAAGGAGGAGATCGCATGACCGAGATCGCGCGCCGCATCCTGACCCCGCCGGCCGGGTACGCCGCGACCGAGGCCGGCCTGTTCGTGGAGCAGCTGGACGACCAGGACCGACGGCTGCGCGAGGACATCCAGACGATGTCGGCGGCCGAGCTGGCCTGGCAGCCTGAGCCCGGGCTCAACAGCGCGGGGATGCTCCTCGCCCACATCGCCATCGTCGAGGTCCACTGGATCCAGATCGGGCCGCTGGCCATGGCCGACTCCGACGTGGCGCCGGTGCTCGGGATCGGCGTGGACGACGACGGCATGCCGCTCGCGGCCGGCGGCCTGCCGCCCGCGACGCTGCGCGAGAAAGACCTAACGTTCTACTTGGACCTCCAGGCGCGCGCCCGCGCCCACACCAAGCGCTCGCTCGCCTCGATCGGCACCGCCGACCTGGACCGCGAGATCACCCGCCGGCACCCCGACGGGACGCCGCGCGCGGTGATCAACGCCCGCTGGGTCCTCTATCATCTCGTCGAGCACGAGGCCGGGCATCGCGGCCAGATCCTGCTGCTGCGCCACCAGCACCGCATCGCCACCGGGGCTGCCTGATTCGGAGCCTTGCCCCGCTTCACAACCAGGATTCGGCGGCGGTCCCCGAGTCCGCCGCGCACCCGATGTTCTCGGCGATCCAGGTGATCGCCGCTCCCTTCGCCTCATACGGCTCGAGGAGCTCCAGGACCATCCGAATCGCACGGTCCCGGACCTCCGGGGAACGCCTGCGGATTCGGATGGATTCGGCGCTGGACCACACTCCGCACCAGGACTATCATTGAGACGCCGCAATCGATATAGTATCTATACGTTTGATACTCCGCGGAGGGCCCCACGATGCCCCCCACCCGCCGTCTGCCCCGACTGGCCACCCTCCGGACGGCGCTCGCGTGCGCTCGCCTGACGGTTCTCGCCTGTGGGCGTTCCACGAGCCCCACGGCCCCCGGCGGCCCGGCGCCGGTGGCCGCGGTCGGGGTCAGCCGCGCCTCGGCGAGCGTTCAGGCGGGCACGACCCTCCCGCTCGCCGCCATCCCGCAGGACACGATCGGCTGCTCGCCGCCTTCGGCTCGATCGGCGGCGCGAGCCGGAGCCTGAGATCGCCATGGGGACCGTGGAGCCGAGGGGGCACGAGGGCGAAGCGACGCACGACGATGAGGAGCTGCGCCGCTGGCTGCAGGACGAGATCGCTGCCCGGCTGCGCACCGGCACCAAGATCGTCGCGCTGCGCCGGCGACCCGCGAGTGAACACAGTTCGCATCGGTGTGAGGTCGTCACGCTCCAGTGGGACGGCGGCGAAACGACCGACGTGTTCCTCAAGGACTGCGCCAGCTCGAGCCTCCTCAAGGATGACTTGCCGGCGTGCCGCGAGCGCGAGCTGCGGGTCTACCGTGACGTGCTGGTGGACGCGGATCTGGGTACGCCCCGCTACCACGGCTCGCTCTGGAACGAGTCGCCCCCGCGGTTCGTGCTGGCGCTCGAGTTCGTGCCCGGCGACCGCCTGCATTGGTGCGACCAGGACTCGCTCGTCGCGGCGGCGGCCTGGCTGGGCCGGATGCAGGCATACTTCCTCCGGCACCCGATGCGGTCCGGACCGAGCCCGTTTCTGACCCGGCACGACTCCGAGTTCTTCCGCTCCTACGCCGCGCGAGCCACCCGCGCGGTGTCCGAGGTTTTCCCGTCGCTCGGGGGCCGTCTCGCGGAGGACGTGGCGGGCTACGATCGATTCATCGCGATCATGACCCGCGGCCCCGTGACGCTCGTTCACGGCTCCTTCCGCAAGAGTCACGTCCTCGTCGGCACGGTGCCCGACGGCATCCGCGTGTGCCCCATCGACTGGGAGCAGGCGGCGCTCGGCTCCCCGCTGTACGATCTGGCGTTCATCACCGACGGCTGCGACCCGCTGCTGCTGAAACGGATGTGCGGTGCCTATCGGGATGCGCTCGCCATGCACGGGGCTCCGCCTCCGGACGAGGAGGAGATGCAGCGCCTGTTGCCATGCTTCCACCTCCACAAGATTCTGCTCGCGCTCAGCCGCTCGAAGGACTGGGGTTACAAGGAGAAGAACGTCCACCGGCTCGTCGAGTCGGCTCGGAATCTCGTTCGAGCCCTCGCGGACCGGACCAGCGGAGGATGGTTGGCGTAAACGATGGCGGTGGTGTGCGAGGTGGCGCGGCCTCCCTGCCGATTCTCCGAGCACCTGCGGCTGGGCGCATGCCGGCTGCTCGCGGGCGGCCTAGGAATGAGTTCCTAGGTCCCGCGCTTGCGGGGATGGCCTGCGCCTCAGACCTCCGTCGCCAACGTCTCGATGCGACCGAGGCCTTCGGCCCAGACCGCGCCCGGCACGATCAGGCTCATGACCAGATAGGCCTCGTGGTCGAAGTCGTAGAAGTGCCCCGGGTGCACCACGACGCCGCGCTCCAGCAGCTCCAGCGCCCAGGCCTCTTCCCCGCGCCAGCACGGAACCCGCAGCACCGCAACCCAACCGCCCGCGGACTCCAGCAGCTCCAGCGCCGGCCGGCGCGCGACGGTCTCGCGCAGTCTAGCCAGGTTCCCCGCCACCCGCTCGCGCACGCGCGCCTGCCACGCGTGGCGGCCGGCGAGGAGGCTCGGCAGCGCCACCTGCACCGGCGTGCCCACCGACAGGAAGAGGTCGGCGATCCACTCGAGCCCGCGCAGCGCCTCGGCGCGCCCCGGCTTAGGTCCAGCGACCGCAATCCGTCCGAGCTTGAGCTGGGGCATGCCGCACACCTTGGAGAGCCCGCTCAGGACGAAGGTCGGCACGCGCCGCGGTCCGAGGAGGCTCGGGAGCGGCGCCAAGGAGCGGCCGGCGGCTCCGGCCGGGGCCCACGGGAAGTCGCCGAATACTTCGTCCGAGATGAGGGCCATGCCCTGTCGCGCGCAGAGCGCCTCGGCTTGGGCCAGCTCATCGGCGCTCAGGCACGAGCCGGTCGGGTGGTTGGGCTGGACCACGATCATCGCCCGGCCCCCCGGCGCCATCGCCTCCTCGAGCGAGCCCGGGTCGAGATGCCAGCCGCCGTCCCAGGCGAGGCGATAGGGCCTGAGGCGCACGCCCTCGAGTTGGGCGAGCGGCTCGGCGGATAGCTGGGCGCGGGGACGAGGAACGCCTCCCCCGGCTCGGCCAGGAGCCGGAAGAGGTGCGCATACGCCTCGCTGGTGCTGGCGGTGAGGACGACCTCGTCGGCGTCGACCACGAGGCCGCGATCGCGGTAGTAGCCCACGACCGCCTCACGCGCCGTGCGAGTCCCGCGCGGGTCGGGCTGGTAGTCGGCGGCCGCGGGGATCGCCAGCGCCTGGAGCGCGGCCGCGTCGGCGCCGCCGAGCCCCACGCGCGTCGGGTTGGTCTCGGTCAAGTCCAGCAGCGCGGCACCGGCCGCGCGGCGCGCGGCGAGCCGGCGCGCCCAGGCGTTGGGCGGGGCATCCGGCGGCACGCGGCGCGAGAGCATGGCCCGGCAGGCTATCCGCACGCCGCCGCCAACCGCAAGACGCGGGCGGCCCCGGGCCTTAAGGCCCGGGGCCGGGATCGCGCCGCCGACGGCGGGGGTCCGGCTATGGGACCGGCAGCTTCACCTTCTGGCTCCCGCTCACCGGTTCGCCTTCCAGCGTGCGGTACCCCATCGGCCCGAGCTTGAGGGCCGCGAGCTGCGGCTCGATCTTGGCGCGGTCGCCCACGGCGATGATCTTCATCTCCCCGGGCTTCAAGTGCCGCTTCGCCGCCGCGGCGACCTGATCGGCGGTGATCGCCTCGAGCCGCTTCGGCAGCCCCTCGTAGTAATCGGGCGGCAGGTCGAGCAGGAACAGCTGGCCGACGGTGTTGGCGGTGCTGGCGCTGCTCTGGAAGTAGGCCGGCAGCGTCCGCGCGATCGACTCCTTCGCCCGCGACAGCTCGTCCGCCGTCACCGGGCCGTTCACCATCCCGTCCGCCTCCTTCATGATCTCCTTCACCGAGGCGCCGGTCACGTCGGTGCGCACGTCGGCGCCGATCGTGAAGGGTGCGGGATCCCGGTACTCCTGGAGCGCCGAGAAGGCGCCGTAGGTGTAGCCGTGCGCCTCGCGCAGGTTCATGTTGATGCGGCTCGAGAACAGTCCGCCCAGCACCTGGTTCATGGCGTCGAGCGTCTCGAAGTCGGGATCCGAGCGGGCCACGCCGATCTGGGCGACCAACAGCGTCGTCTGCGGCGTGCCGGGCTTGTCGGCGATCAGCACCCGCTCCCGGGCCGGGGCCATCGGCGCCTGGCGTGGCGCCGCGGCCGCGCCCGCGGGCTTCCAGTCGCCGAAGGCCGCGGTGGCCAGCGTGCGCGCCTCGGACTCGGTCAGGTCGCCGGCCAGCACCAGCGCCGCGTTGTCGGGACGGAACACGGACTGGTGCAGGGACTCCAGCTCGGCGCGGGTCGCCTGTTTGAGGCCCGGCTCGGTGCCGATCACCATGTGGCCGTAGGGATGGTCCGGCCCGTAGAGGTCGCGCCACATGATCTTGTACGCGGCCCGATTGGGATCGTCGCGATCCTGGAGCAGCGAGGTGAGCCGCTGGGTGCGCACCCGCTCGACCTCGGCGTCCGGGAAGGTCGGCACCCGCGCGATGTCCGCCAGGATGCCGAGGGCCGGGGCGGCGTTGCGCTTGAGCATCCGCATCGACAGCGAGCAGCCGTCGCGGCCCATGTCGGAGCCGACGCCGGTGCCGAGGGCCTCGAGGTCGCGCGCGATGCCGAGCGCGTCGCGCTTGCCGGCGCCCTCGTCCAGCATCGCCAGCATGTAGCCCGCGAGCCCCGGTGCGCCCGGCGGGTCCGAGCTGCTGCCCGCGCGCACCGCGAACTGGGCGGTGACCACCGGCAGGCTGTGCGATTCGACCAGATAGACCGCGAGCCCGTTGGGGAGCTGGAAGCGCTTGGCCGCCGGGAGCGGGGTGGCCGCCAGGGCCTTCGGCTTGGGCATCTGGTTCCGCCACGGCTCGGCGGACTGCACGGTGCTGGCGACGTTCTTGGCCGGCACCGGCGTCGGCGGGGCCGGCGGCAGCTCCTTGAGTCCGGGCAGCACCTGCACGACCACGCGCTGGTCGTGGCCCAGGTAGCGGGCGGCGAAGCTCCGCACTGCCGCGGGCGTCACCGCCGCGTAGCGGGCCAGGTCATGGTTCAGGTAGCCGGGGTCGCCGGTGTAGTGCAGGTACTGGTTGTAGCGGTCCGCCAGCGTCCCCAGCCGCTCGAGCGAGGTGAGCAGCCCGGTGACGATCACGGTCCGGGCGCCCTCCAGCTCCACGGCGGTGGGGCCGTCCTTGGTGAGCGAGTCGAGCTGGGTCTGGATGGCGGCTTCGAGCTGCTCGGCGGTGTGGCCGGGCCGCGCGGTCGCGACGATCTCGAACATCGAGGTCAGCTCGGCCGACTGCTGCGAGGCCGAGACGTCCTGGGCGATCTTCTGGTCGTAGACCAGGGCTTTGTAGAGGCGGCTCGCCTTGCCGCCGCCCAGGATGTGGGCGGCGACGTCGGCCTCGGCGTCGCCCGGCTGGTAGTAGGAGGGCGTGAGCCACGACAGGTAGACGCGCGGCAGCTCCACCTGGTCGGTCATCACCTTGCGGCGCTCCTGGGTGATGGGCGGGGTCACCACCTCGACCCGCTCCACCTTGGGTCCGCTCGGCAGCGTGCCGAAGTACTTCGCGATCAGCGCCTTGGTCGAGTCCACGTCGATGTCGCCCACCACCGCCAGCGTCGCGTTGTTGGGCGTGTAGTAGCGCTGGAAGAAGTCGCGGACGTCGTCGAGCTTGGCGGCCTGGATGTCGGCGTGCGAGCCGATGACCCAGGCGTGATAGGGATGGCCGGCCGGGAAGAGCTGGTGCGCCACCTCCTCCTCGCCGAGGCCGTAGGGCGCGTTCTCGATCGACTGGCGCCGTTCGTTGCGCACCACGTCCTGCTGGTTCGAGAGCATGGACTGGTCGAGGCGGTCGAGCAGGAAGCCCATCCGGTCGCTCTCCAGCCACAGCGCCAGCTCGAGCTGGTTCGACGGCAGGTCCTCGAGGTAGTTGGTGCGGTCGAGGCCGGTGGTGCCGTTGACGTTCGACGCCCCGGCGCCCTCGAGCAGGCGGAAGTGCATGTCGGGCGGCACGTGGCCCGAGCCCTGGAACATCATGTGCTCGAACAGGTGCGCGAAGCCGGTGCGCCCCACCCCTTCCTTGGCCGGGCCGACGTGGTACCAGAGGTTGACCGCGACGATCGGCAGCCGGCTGTCCTTGCGCAGGATCACGCCCAGCCCGTTGGCGAGCGTGTAGTGCTCGAAGGGAAGCTTGATCTCTGGAGCGCTCCCGCCGCCGCCCATGGAGCTAGAACAACCGCCGCCCGAGAGCGCCACGACCGCAAGGGCCAGCAGGCCCGCTGCCCGCGCGCAGCGCGGGCGCACAGGTGAACGAGGCATTCCGAATCTCCTTTCGAGGGATCGTGCGCATGGCCGGTCGGGCGCACCTTATCGGCAGTGGGCCGCCCTCCACAAGCCGGCCTTAACCGGAGGCCCCGAAGCGGCGACCAGCGCCGCCCGGCGGCCGACGGACGCGCCCCGCGGGAGCACCCGCCGTGCGGCGGCACGCGGCGGTCGGGCGGCGGCCGTGAGCACCCGCGGCGGCCCGGGTCGAGACCGACGCGCGGCGACGCCGGCCCGAGCGGACCGGGGTCGCCTGCGACGCTCGCCGGGACGTGGGCCTACGTCCCTTCGCTCCAGGTGCGCAGGTAGCGCTCCTGCTCGGCGGTCGGCGTGTCGATCGCGACCCCCATCGTCCGCAGCTTGAGCCGGGCCACGTCGCGGTCGATGGCCGGGGGCACGACGTGCACGTCCTTCTTGAGCGTCTTCGACTTCTTGCGCAGGTACTCCACGCTCAGCGCCTGGTTGGCGAACGAC
>VBPB01000294.1:11839-14410 GCA_005893365.1 Candidatus Eiseniibacteriota bacterium | reverse complement strand
GGTGATCATGATGAACGGGGCGAAGTTCATGAAGGTGAACCACACCGCGAACTGCTGCGCCTCGCGCATGTTGTTCGTCATGGCGCCGATGCCGGTCATGATGCTGCCGAAGAAGAGGTAGCCCAGCAGGAAGTAGGCGAGCGCGATGACCAGCACCGACCCGGGGATGTGCACCCCGGCCATCATCAGCGCCGGGCCGACCAACGACATCCCCACGCTCATCCAGATGCCCACGACCAGCAGGCCGACGCCGCCCAGGCCGAACAGCTTGCCGGCCATCAGCTCCTCGGCGCTCACGGTGCAGAGCAGCGATTCGAGGATGCGCGACTCCTTCTCCTCGGCGACCCCCTGCAGCAGGTACTGCCCGCCGATCATGATGCACAGCCCGAGCACCATGGCGAACCCGAACGGCAGCATGAAGTCCACCAGCTCGCGCTTGTTGTCCTTGAGCTCGTACTCGCCGCGCTTGTTGAGCGTGTAGAGCAGCTCGTGCTCGGAGGGTTGGGCGACGCGCGCGGCGATGAGCGAGTCCACCCGGCCGCGCACCAGGTTGCTGGCGAGCCAGGTCCCCACCGCCCGCCGGTCGGCCGACGAGAACAGGCTGCTGGTGCGCGCGTAGCGCCGAACCCGCCCCGAGGCCAGGTAGTCGCTGGGGATCACCACCACCTGGCTGATGCGCCGCTGGCGCAACGCATCGTCGGCGCCCGCCGCGTCGGTGAAGGACTCGATCCGCGTGTGGAACGACTGGTCCGGCGCCAGGCCCCCGGGCGCCTTGCGGCGGAACGGGTTGGCCTCGTCGGCGCGCATCACCGTGACGATCTCGGCCGAGGCGTTCTGGAACAGACCCGAGGAGTCCACCACGCCGATGTTCGACAGCTCCTGCAGCACCTGGCTCTTCTCCTTGAGCTCGCCGGCCGAGGAGACCCACATCACGAACGCGAAGTAGGCGGGGGTGCCGATCACGAAGAAGAGGAACGCCTTCCGCTGCACGGTGGTGCGGAACTCGCGCCGCGCGACGGTCATGGCCCGGGCCCACGAGAAGATCATGACACCCCCGCGCCGACCGGCTCCGCCACCGGCGGGCCGCTCTGGCCGTGGTCCAGCCCCAGGCCCTCGCGGACCACCTTCACGAAGATGTCCTCCAGTGGCAGGCTCGCGACCTCGAACGACTCCACCTCGACGCCCTGATCGAGCAGCGCCCGCAGGACCGATTGGGTCGTGGTGCTGCGCTCCAGGGTGAGGATGGTCTCGCCGTTGTTCGACTCGACCGACTTGACCCCCGGCACGCGCCCGACGCGGCTCGCCGTGCGCACCAGCACCGCGTGCTCCGAGTGCTGGCGGCGGAGGTCGCGCACCGTGCCGTAGAGCACCATGTGGCCCCGGTTGATCATCAGCGCCCGGTCGCACAGCTGCTCGACCTTGTTCATCTGGTGCGTCGAGAGCAGCACGGTGCAGCCGGCGGCGCGCCGCTCGGCCAGCAGCTCCTCGAACAGCTGCGTGTTGAGCGGGTCCAGGCCGGTGAAGGGCTCGTCGAGGATGAGCAGGCGCGGCTCGCCGATGAGCGCGGTGCAGAGCTGGACCTTCTGCTGCATGCCCTTGGAGAGCGACTGCACCGGCTTGAGCGCCCACTCCGACAGCTCGACCCGCTCGAGCAGGGCCTGGGCCTGCTGGCGGGCGGCGGCCGGCCTCAAGCCCTTGAGCTCGCCGTAGTAGGCGAGCGTCTCCACCGCCTTGATGCGGCGGTAGAGCCCGCGCTCCTCCGGCAGGTAGGCGATCCCCGCCCGGGACCCGCTGGCCACGTCGTGCCCGTCGAGCCGGATGGTGCCGGCGTCGGGCTTGAGGATGTCGGTGATCATCCGGATGAGCGTGGTCTTGCCGGCGCCGTTGGGGCCGAGCAGGGCGAAGATCTCGCCCGGCGCCACGTCGAACGAGACGCGGTTCACGACCGCGCGCCCGTCGTAGCTCTTCAATACGTCGCGGACTTCGAGCATGGAATTCCTCGGGGGGTCGGTCGCGGCGGACCAGGGCGAGGTCCGACCGGGGCGGCGAGGGTAGAGCAAGCCCCGAAGGGGCACAAGACTTGGGCCGCGCGGCGGCCCCGGCGGCGGCTGACGGACTGGCAGCCCCCGGGCGTTGCCGGCACCCGGCCGGCGCCGGCCGGGCCCGGTGCTACCGCCGACGTGGGCCGGCCGGGCAATCCGTGCCCATCGGGCCGGGCAATCTCCGTCCGGCGGCGGAGCCCAAGGCCGCCAACCCCATCGGAGACAACGCGACCCGCGAGGCCCCGGTCTTGCAACGGTGCAATCTGCCCGTCGCGGTCCCGGCCGCCCGTGGCGTCCGGGGCCCGCCGGTGGCGGCCCCTCGCACATCTCCCATACGATCATAGGGTGCGCATGAACGACCGCTCGATCACCGCCCTCTCCCGCCGCGCGGCTCCGCGGCTCGTCCTGATGTCGTTGATCGCGATGGCCTTCGTGGGCGGCTGCGAGTGCAACTCCGCCAATCCGGTCGGCCCGATCGTGCTGCCGCCGCTCTCGGCGGTCGTGGTCACGCCGGGCGCCGATACCGTGC
>VBPB01000294.1:0-11755 GCA_005893365.1 Candidatus Eiseniibacteriota bacterium | reverse complement strand
GGGCTCGACACGGTCTACGCCAAGACCAGCGGTGGCCGCACCGGGTACGCGACCGTCTTCGTGTTCCGGGACTCCGGGTGGGTGGTCCAGCCCAGCGCCACGCAGCGGAACCTCCACGGCGTGTTCTTCCAGGCCGACGGGCAGTCGGGTTGGGCGGTGGGCGACGCCGGGGCGATCATCCACACCGGGAACGCGGGCGCGCAGTGGTCGTCGCAGGCGAGCCGCACCTCGTACAACCTCAACGGCGTGTGGTTCACCAGCGCCGACGAGGGCTGGGCGGTCGGCAACTTCGGGACGCTGATGCACACCACCGACGCCGGCGCCAACTGGAACCGGGTCGCAGTCAACGCCTCCGAGAACCTGACGGACGTGTGCTTCACCGACCCCGACACCGGCTTCGCCTGCGGCAGCGCGGGCGTCGTGCTCAACACCGTGGACGGCGGCGCCTCGTGGGGGCGGACCACGCTGACCACCTTCACGCTCCGCAGCGTGTCGTTCGCCGGCGCGCGGTTCGGCTGGGTGGTGGGCGACGGCGGCGCCCTCTTCGGCACCATCGACCGCGGGGTGAGCTGGGCCGACGACGGCGCCGGCACCACGCAGGCCTTGAAGGCGGTGTGGCGGCGGCGCGCCGAGTCGGCCTGGGCGGTGGGCAGCCAGGGCGTGGCCCCCCTGACCACCGGCACGCCGACCTCGTTCGGCTGGTCGCTGGTCAACACCGGGGCCTTCAACCAGCTCGAGGGGGTCCACTTCCATCCTGCGCAGCGACGACGGCGGGCAGTCCTGGCAGTACCAGGTGGCGCATTCCAGCAACACGCTCAACGGCGTGTTCTTCGTCGACACGCAGCGCGGCTGGGCGGTGGGCGATGCCGGCACCATCGTCCACACCGCGGTGGGCGGCCACGACTGACGCCTTGGGCCCGCACCACACGGCGGGCCGGGCGCTGCGGATGTGAGAGACTGCGGGGCGTTCCTTAGGCCGAGGCTGGAGGGCGCGTCCGTGAGTGAGGATCGGCTGATCCTGGTGGATGGGTACAACCTCATCCTGCGCTCCCCCTCGCTCAAGCCGGGCCCGGACCGCACCCTGCGCCAGGCGCGCGAGAAGCTGGTCAACCTCCTCGCCTGGGCGGTGGGCGCGGGCGAGGCGCGGTTCCTCGTGGTCTTCGACGGCGCGGAGGCGCGCGGCGAGGACGAGAGCAGCGGGCGCATCGAGGTCCGCTTCTCGCGGCCGCCGCAGAAGGCCGACGACCTGATCCGCACGCTGGTCGAGGAGTGGGTGGAGCGCGTCGACCGGCTGACGGTGGTGACCTCCGACCTCGAGGTGGCGCGTCACGCGCGCGCGATGGGCGCCGAGGTCTCGCTCGCCGACCTGTTCATGGCGAGCGTGCTCGGACCCGTGGGCGGCACGCCCGCGGCTGACGGTGGTGACCTCCGACCTCGAGGTGGCGCGTCACGCGCGCGCGATGGGCGCCGAGGTCTCGCTCGCCGACCTGTTCATGGCGAGCGTGCTCGGACCCGTGGGCGGCACGCCCGCGGCCGAGGCGCCGGAGAAGCCGACGACGCTGTCGCGCAAGGAGCTCGAGGAGTGGGCCGAGCTCTTCAAGGGGCGCCGTCCCGTCGGCGATCAGGATCGGGTGCACCAGGTAGGGCTCGATCCACGCCTGCGAGTCGTAGGCGGCGGTGTCGTCGAACAGCGTCCCGTGCGCCAGGACGTTGACCCCCAGGTGGTGCAGGTCCGGAAGGTCCGGGGCGGCGAACGTCACGGTGTAGGTGCCGTCGCCGTTGTTGTGGAACGCGACCCGGTGGTCACGCAGGTAGAGCAGGACCACGTCGTCGAGCCGCGGCGTGTACGCCGTGAGCGTGACCTGGGCGCCGGCGTCCAGCTTGAGCAGGCCGCGCAGCCGGAAGAAGGCGAGCGCGTTGACGAGGGTCGTGTCGACCGCGCCGCTCTGGATGCGGAGGCTGTCGAGCCGGCTGGTCGCGGCGCGCGAGGTGATCTTGACCCCCGAGATCGCGACCACGCGCCACCGGCGGCTGGAGTCGGGCAGCAGCACGCGCCGCAGCAGGATGCGACGCACGGCGTTGTCGGCGAGCGGCTTGGAGATGACGTGCGACGACGGCGGGCTGCCCTCGGGGACGTTGTCCGCCACCACGAGGTTGAAGCTGCCCTGCATGAAGCGGTGGGCGGTGACGACCGCGGCGGTGGGACGCCCGGTCGAGTCGGGGTCGCGGAAGTCGAAGTCGAACGTGCGCTCGACGCGCCGGATGTCGCGCCAGAAGAACAGCGGCCGGATGGCGAGCTGGGCGCTCAACGTGGCGTCGCCCGCGACCGCGGACGCGCCGACCTGCGCCTGGAGGAGACCTCGGCCTGGTCCTGGCTGGCGGTCGAAGCGCCTCCGGGACCGCTGACGTTGTTCTGGGTCGAGCAGCTGCTCGCGAGTCCGGTGAGCAGTGCCAGCATCGTGACGAGCGGGAGCCGTGATCGCATGATGTCCTCCTGCGCGCCGCTGCGAGGTCGTTCGGTCGCGCGTTGCCGGGGTCCGTGGGGTGCCTGCCCTCGGCGAGGGAGTCGAGCAGGCCACATGCCATAGGGGCGGCGCCGCAACCCGTTGCGGCCCATGGGCGGCGTGCGTGCGGTCCGCCGAGGCCTGTACGCGCCGGTGCACTCGGCGGGAGGCCGCGGACCCTGCGGGGACAGCGCCCCCGCGCCCGCTCTTGCGCCCGAAAACGCGGCGGGCGGGGCTTCGAGGCCCCGCCCGCGCGCCGTCGCCGAGGCTGGTCCGCTACTTCATGACCACCGGGTTGTTGACCGTGAAGGTGAGCTCGGTGCCGGGCTTGAGCACCACCTGGTAGCCCTTGGTCTTGGCCACCGCCCCGGTGGCCGCGGCGCCACCGAGCAGGCCGCCGATCAGGGCGCCCTTGCCGCCGCCGCCGATCGCCTTGCCGAGCAACGCGCCCGCCGCGGCGCCGCCGGCGATGGCGCCCACGTTCCGCGCCCGCGGCGAGCCGGCGATGATGCTGTCGGTGCTGGCCGAGAGCGAGTGTTCCTTGCCATCCACCGTGACCGAGGTGACCTCGAGCGCCAGGAACGCGCGGTTGCCGCGCTCGGCCGCCAGCGATCCGGTGATGACGCCGCGCACGACGCTGCCGGCCGGGATGGGCGCGGCGGTCCCGATCACCACCGGCTCCTTCACGACCCCGGTCCAGGTGTCACCGGTCTGCGCGGTCTCGGAGGTGATGTTGGCGTCCATCGTCACCTTGATCGGCGTCCCGCCCGGCACGGTCACGCCCGGGTTCGCGGCCGGGCGCCGCACCGCGGGCTTGGAGGCGGTGGGCTTGGGCTTGGGCGCGGGTGCCTGCGTCGGCACCGGGGCCGGCTCGGGCGTCTGGGCGGGGGTCTGAGGCGTGATGCTGCCGGCGGCGGGTTCCTGCGGGTTCGACGCGAGCAGGCTGTCGCTGGCCGTCGCGGCGGCCTGGTCGTCCTTCTTGGCGCCGCAGCCCGCGAGCAGCGCGGTGGCGGCGAGGATCCCACAGATCAGGATCAGGGTCTTGCGCATGGTGGTCGCTCCCTCGTTGTCCGCCGGCATCCGGGCCGGCGCCGTCATCCCCCGGCGGCGAGGCCCGGGGGCTTCCATGGTCGTCGTCATCGCTGTGGCGACGCGGTGCGGCACGGAGGGTAGCATGCCAGCACCCCGTGCCCGGGACAAGCCGTCGATTGTGCTCCGAAGCACGGTGTTGGCGCGGGGGGTAGGTCGTGCGGGGCCGCGCGCCCCCCGGCGCCCCCTGGCATCCGTGGCCGACGCCTGGGCGCGCCGGCGCCAGTTCGGCTAGGCTCCGCCAACGCATCACCATCCCGCTCTCCCCCTAGGAGGTCCGCAATGGACGTGACGCTGCGCCGCGGCGACATCGCCGCACGACCGGCCGGTGCGCTCGCACTCGGCATCCTGGAAGGGGGAGGCGCCCTGACCGGCGCCGCCGCGGCGGTGGACCGCGCCACGCGGGGCGCGGTGCGTGCCGTGCTCAAGGCGCGCGACTTCCGGGGACGGTTCCTCGAGACGGCGGTGCTCTACCCGCGCGGGCTCAAGGCCAGGCGCCTGATCCTGATCGGGCTCGGGCCCCGGGCGCTGCTCGACGCGCGGCGCGCGCGGCTCGCCGCGGCCCAGGCGGCCCGGCGGGCGCGCGAGCTGGGGGTCGGGACGCTGGTGACCGTGGCGCACGGCGCGGGCCGCGGCGGCCTCGATCCCGCGCGGGCCGCCCAAGCGGTCGCCGAGGGCTCGGTGCTGGGCCACTACCGCTTCTCCGCCTACCGGCGCGACCCCGGCCCGCCGCCGCTCAAGCGCGTCGAGGTGATCGAGCGCGACGCCCAAGCGGCGGCCCGGCTCGAACCGGCCGTGGCGCGCGGCGCCCGCTGGGCGGAGGCCGCCTGTCTCGCCCGCGATCTCGCCAACACGCCGGGCCAGGACCTGACCCCCGAGGGGCTCGCGGCGCGGGCGCGCGAGATCGGCCGGCAGGCGGGGGCCCGCGTCGAGGCGCTGGGCGTGCCGCAGCTGGAGCGGCTCGGCGCCGGGGCGCTGCTGGCGGTCGGGCGGGGCAGCGTCCACCCGCCGCGGCTCATCACGCTCGACCGGCCGGCGGCCGGCGCACCCAAGCCCGCGCGCCCGGCGACCCGGCGCACCCGCTCGGCCCCACCGGCCGCGACCCCCGGCACGGTGGTGGTGATCGGCAAGGGCGTCACCTTCGACACCGGAGATGAAGTACGACATGTCGGGCGCCGCCGCGGTGCTGGCACTGTTCTCGGCGCTGCCCACGCTGGCGCCGCCGTTCCGGGTGGTCGGGATCATCCCCACCGCCGAGAACATGCCCGGCGGCCGGGCGTTCAAGCCCGGCGACGTGGTGCGGGCGATGGACGGCACCACCATCGAGGTCACCAACACCGACGCCGAGGGCCGGCTGCTGCTCGCCGACGCGCTCGGCTACGCGCGGCGCTACGCCCCGGCGGCGGTCGTGGACGTGGCCACGCTGACCGGGGCCATCACGCTGGCGCTCGGGAACCTGGCGGCGGGCCTGTTCACCGGCGACGAGGCGCTGGCCGCGGAGCTCACGGCCGCGGCCGAGGCGAGCGGCGAGCGCATCTGGCGCATGCCGCTCTGGGACGACTACGCGCCCGAGATGCGCAGCGATACCGCGGACCTGCTCAACTCGGGGGCGCGCGAGGGCGGGGCGTGTCTGGCGGCGATCTTCCTCAAGCACTTCGCGCGCGACCTGCCCTGGGCACACCTCGACATCGCGAGCACGGCCTGGACCAACGTGGAGCGCCCGCACGAGCCGCGCGGGGCGACCGGCTACGGCGTGCGGCTGCTGCTCGAGTGGCTCAGCCGCCGGGCTTCGGTGGAGTCTTCGGCGGCGGCGGGGGCGCCGGCGTCCGGCGCTTGATCGGGGGCGCATCGCGCTCGGCGCGCAGGCCGCCGCGCGGCTCGCTCAGGCGCAGCAGCTGGCCCTGAGGGCCCACCCACAGCGTGAACGTGGTCTGGCTGTCGGCGACGATCTGGAGCTTGCGCGCGACCACCGGCTTGCCGCCCCAGCGGATGGTCTCGTTGCCGATCGAGGCCGCGTGGGCTTCGAGCATGGTGTCGCGGGGCCCCAGCGCCAGCAGGTTGATCGGCCGGTCCGGGAACGCGCCGGCGGGCAGGCTCCGGCACATGAGGTCGAAGAGCGTCACCATCTGCGAGTCCATCACGAACAGGTGGCCCGGCGGCAGGACGCGCGAGTCGCCCTCGCCCCCGGCGTCCTTTCTCTCGCGGTAGGCGACGTAGTGCGTGTCGGCGATCACCAGGGCGCGGATGGTCTCCTCGCCGTGGAACTTGCGGTTGGACTGGTACTGGCGCAGCACCAGGTCCTGCTTGCCCAGGAGCAGGTCCGCGCCCTTCTCGAACGGTTGGTCTCCCTCGGGTGAGGGCAGCGTCAGGTACTGGCGCGCCCGAAGGACCAGGCTGTCGGCCGCGTCCAGATACTCGAAGGTCTCGGCCCCCAGCACCCGGTCGCCGCGGTAGACCTTGAAGCTGCCGCGATCGACGATGCTCGCCAGGCCCTGCGAGGGGAGGATCGCGACGAAAGCCAGGGTGGCCAGCAGGAGGGCGATCGGACCGCGCAGGCGCTTCATGAGGGCATCAAGGCTATCACAGAGGCCGGGCGGCGCTCATTCGCGGGCCGCGGTGTGCGCCGGGCCCTGTCGCTGGCGATCGGACGGCCCCGACTCATCCGCCAGCGCCGGCCCGCTCGAGCCGGGCGACGCACTCGATGTGCGGGGTGTGCGGGAACATGTCGAACGGCCGCACCTCGGCGACCGGATAGCCCAGCGCCGCGAAGTCCTTGAGGTCGCGGGCGAGCGTCGCGGGGTTGCACGAGACGTAGACCACGCGCTGGGGCGCCAACTCGGCGATGCGCGCGACCACCCGCGGGTGGAGCCCGGCGCGCGGCGGGTCCACCACCACCAGCGTGGGGCGGAGCGCCCCCGCCCGCTCGCCCCGCGCCCACTCGCGCAGGACGCGGCGCGCCTCGCCGGTCACGAAGCGCGTCCGCGCCAAGCCGTTGCGCGCGGCGTTGCGGATGGCGTGGGCCACCGCCGCCTCGCCGCTCTCGACCCCGACCACCGTGCCGTCGCCCACGGCGCGTGCGAACAGCAGCGTCAGCGTCCCGGTCCCGCAGTAGAGGTCGAGCACGGTCTCGCCGCCTTCGAGGCGCGCGGCCTCGAGGGCCGCCGTGTAGAGCGCCTCGGCCTGGCGGCTGTTGGTCTGCAGGAAGGCGTTCGCCGAGACCTCGAACTCGAGGCCCAGCAGCCGCTCGACGATGGTGGCGCCGCCGCGCAGGACGCGCTCCTCCTCTCCGAAGGCCACGTTGGCGCGCGAGCGGTTGAGGAGCAGCGTGACCGAGCGCACGTCGTCGCCGAGGCCCATCACCTCGGCCGCCCACGCCTCGAGCCCCGGGATCTCGTCCGAGGCCGCGACCAGATGCACCGCGCACTGCCCGGTCGCCGGCAGGTGGCGCACGGTGAGGTAGCGGACCACCCCGTCGTGATGGCGCGGATGGTAGGCCTGCCAGCGCTGCGCCTGGGCGAAGCGCTGGGTGAGGCGGACGATCTCGACCGTCCGCTCGCTCGGCAGCAGGCAGGTCTCGAGCGCGAACACCCGGTCGAACGTGCCGCGCTCGTGGAGACCCAGCCGCGGCGTGCCGTCCGGCTCGCGATGGAAGCTGAACTCCATCTTGTTGCGGTAATGCCAGGGCTCGGGGGCCGGCGTGATCGCCTGGACCGGGGGCTCGGCGATGCCGCCCAGGTGGACCAGGGTCTCGCGCACCTGCCGCTCCTTGAGCCGGCACTGGGCGGCGTAGTCCAGCTCCTGGAACCGGCAGCCGCCGCACTGGGCCACGTGCGGGCACGGCGGCGTGACGCGGTCGGGACCGCCCGCGAGGAGCCTTCCCAACCCTGCCTCGGCGAAGTTGCGTCTAATGCGTGAGACGCGGGCCTCGACCTCATCGCCAGGCAGCCCGCGGTCGATGAAGACGACCCGGCCTTCGTGCCGGGCGAGAGCCTTGCCACCCAGGGCCACGTCGGTCACCGAGAGCCTTAACAGGTCATTGACCTTCATGGGTTTGGGCTCAGCGAACCAGGTCTGGCGGGGAACTTCCGGGAACCACCGTGACGCGAGGAGCGTTTGTAGGACTGCGCAACGCAGTGCCGACGACTCTCCGCGCACGCTAGCACAAGGAGGAATCTCGATGCGAAAGCGGAGGATCATCACCGGGGCCTGTGGCGTGGCGCTGCTGTCGCTCGCCATGGGGGGCCCCATGGCCGGAACTGCGGCGGCGCAGTCCCGCTCGACGGCCTGGCTCGGCGTCACCACGCAGGACATCACCAGCGACCTGCGCGAGGGGCTGGACTACAAGGGCAGCGGCGTCATCGTGAACCGCGTCGTGCCCGACAGCCCCGCGGATCGCGCGGGACTGCGCAACGGCGACGTCATCGTCAGCCTCAACTCGCGCACCATCGACTCGGCGTCGGAGCTGACCGACCTGGTGCGCGGCTGCCGGGTCGGACAGTCGGTGGGCTTGAGCATCGTGCGCGACGGCACGCGCCGGTCGGTCACCGCCCGGCTCGCCGAGCGACCCGATGACGTGGAAGACGGGATGAACGGCTCGGACGACTCGGACGAGCCGCCCACGCCACCGAGCGCCCCACGGGCGCCGCGGACGCCGCGGGCACCCTCGGCACCGTCCGAGCGCTGGTTCAACTGGAACGGCGGCGACTTCGATCTCCCCAACGGACGGGGGATGGCGATCCTCGGGAACCTGGGCCGCGGGCGGCTCGGGGTCCAGATCCAGGATCTGAATGAAGGGCTGGGGGACGCCCTGGGCGTTCCCGACGGCAAGGGGGTACTCGTGACCGACGTGGTCAAGGACACGCCGGCCTCGCGCGCCGGGATCAGGGGCGGCGACGTCATCGTCCGCGTGGACGACAAGACCGTCGAGGACACCAACGACCTGCGCTCGGCGCTGCGCGACAAGGAGTGCGGCGGGGCGCGCGGCGCACGGTCGAGGCCGAGCTGGAGCCGCTGCGGGACGTCCGGCGCAACGTGGTCCGCATCCCCGACCTCCGCACCCGCGTGCAGCGCGACCGCGGCGACTCGGACCTGAGCCGTACCGACCTCGAGCGGCAGATGGAGGAGTTGCGGCAACAGCTCCGCGATCTGCGGCGCAAGTTGGACGACATGGACAAGGACAAGGAGAACAAGGACTAGCCAGCATCACGGTGAAAGCCCGTCGCGAGCGGGTCATCGCCGTCGCGGAGGGGGAGCGTCGATCCGACCCGTCTCACAGGCACGGTGCCAACATGGGGCGGCTCATGGGCAGGGGAGGTGCAGCGCGGCGCTCCCTCCACGCGACGGCGAAACGGAGAGCCCGGCCTTGGGACGAAGGCCGGGCTCGAACCGTTTCTGGGGGTCTGAAGATTATTGGTGATGCGCGGTGAGCCGCGAGGCCGTCTAGCGGGGCGCTTGCGCGGCGCGCGCCGCCGCCCGTAGTGTCGGCGGCCCATGTCGCTCCACGGTCAGCCCCGCTACTGCCTGCGCTGCGGCACCCGCATGGTGCGGCGGGAAGAGCACGGCCGCCTGCGCGCCACCTGTCCCGCCTGCGGCTTCATCCACTACCGCAATCCGGTGCCCGCCGCCGGCGTGATCCTCGCCGGGCGCCAGGGCGTGCTGATGGTGAAGCGCGCGTTCGATCCCGAGGCCGGCGCGTGGTGCCTGCCCGCCGGCTTCATGGAGTACGGCGAGACGCCCGAGCGCTGCGCGGTGCGCGAGCTGCGCGAGGAGACCGGGATCGCCGCGCGCCTGACCGGCTTGTTCGGCGTCTATGCGGGGCTGGACGATCCGCGTGCGCGCACGGTGCTCATCCTCTACACCGCCGAGCGCACCGGCGGCCGCCTCAAGCCGGGTGACGACGCCAGCGACGCGCGCTACTTCGCGTTGTCACGGCTGCCCGCCCGCATCGCGTTCGAATCGCACCGGCGGGCGCTGGCGGAGCATCGCGCGCGGAGGTGAGCCGACGGGCCCCGGGGCCTGTCGAGTCCGGCGAAGCGCCTCGTCTACGCCCAGGCCGCGCTGCGGCGGGCCTCTTCCTGCCCGGCCAGCGTCATCGCCAGCAGGGAGCCGGCGAGCAGCGCCCGATCCAGGTCCAGCTCGTCGAAGGGCAGCCCGCTCTGCTTGTTGCTCAGGTTGAGCACGCCCGCCATCTGCCCGGCGTGGATCAGCGGCACGGCGATGAACGAGTCCGAGTTGTAGACGTCCTGGGCGGTGTACGGCACCACGCGGGCGTCGCTCTTGACGCGCACGAACAAGGGCTTGCGATTCTGCGCCACCCAGCCTGCGATGCCCTGGCCGAGCCGCACGCGGACCCGCGCCGCCACGCCCGGATCGATGCCGCGCTGGGCGGCGATGCGCAGCGTGTCGCGGCCGGGATCCAGCACCATCAGGCTGCAGCGCTCGATGTTGAAGTGCTCGCTGAACCAGTCCACCAGCGTCTCGCTGACGTCGTGGCGATCGTGCTCCAGCGCCATCGCCTGGAACACGTCCTTGAGGAACCCGACCGTGCGCTCCAGCTCGGTCATGCGCTCCTGCGTCAGGTTGAGCTGCGCGTAGGCGTCGTTCAGATGCTCGGTCGCCGCGGCCGACTGCTCCTCCAGCGCCTGCATCTGGTCCTTCACCTGCGCCAGCTCCTGCTGGTACTCGCTCGAATCCTGGTCGAGCAGCTCGATCTCGCGCGTGAGCGCCTGCAGCCGTTCGGCCTTGGCCTGATTCTCGTCGGCCAGCTCGACGGTGTGCTGGTTGAGCCGGCGGATGCGCTCCTGGAAGTCGGCGGCGGCCGTGGTCGCGGCCGCGGCGCCCCCGTCCTCGCCCTGCCGCTGCGCGCGCGCGGCGCGGTGGAGGTGCTGCGCCAGGGCGAGGGCGGCCATGCTCTTGATCGGCATCAGGTCGTTGACCACGCGGTTGCCGAAGGCGCCCCGATCCGGGCTCACCAGCACCAGCATCGCCAGGAGGTCCTCCTGGTCGGCGAGCGGCATGCAGAGGCAGGACTCCCAGTCGGTGAGCGGGGTCAGCTCCTTGAGGCCGGCCGACTCGGTCCGGTCGGGCTCGTAGAACGGCGAGTTCTGGAACAGGTTCGCGAGCAGGGAGCGGCGGTCGGTGCCATTGAAGAATGCACTGGGGTGGAAGAACTTTCGCACGAGCCGCGGCGGGAGCCGGTCCACCGGCAGGTTGATGTCGCGCCGCATGAGCCGGTGCCCCTCGCGCGCGTAGAGGCTCACCAGGGCATCGCGGCTGACCTCGTAGAAGGCGAGCGTCGCCCGCCAATCCGACCGCACCGCCTGCAGATAGCCGAGGAACTCCGACACCAGGGCGTCGGCGTTCTTCGAGCCGGAGAGGCGCTGCGAGATGTCCCGGAGATCGAACTTCGACATGGGGCTGCTCCTCGGGGGTCGAAGCGGACGGCAGGCTCCACGTCATAAGGCAATGGCCGTGCCGCCCGCCCGGTCGCGCGCGCCATGCGTTTCGCCGGTCACCGCGGCTTGCGGCCCAGGATGGTATCGTCGGCGCCCCATCGACGCTCGGCTCGATGGCCGCACTGACCGATGCCCCGGGGTGATCGTGACCCGCTCGAGGCCCACGCCCAATCGAACCGGCCGGCCCGCGCCCCGTGTGCCCGGCCGCCCCGTGGCGCAGGCGCCCCCGGCGCCCAGCCCGCCGGACGGCGCCTCATGGATCGCCTCGGCCGCCCTCGCGACCGCGCTGTTCGCGTGCTACCTCGGGTTCGCCCCGCCGGTCTCGGGCGACAAGGACGCGAGCGAATTCGCCTTGGCGTTGGCCACCGGCGGCGTCATCCACCCGACCGGCTATCCCATCTACACGATGTTGGGGCACGTCTTCGTCCGCCTGCTCCACGGGATGGGTGCCAGCTTCCCCTTCGCGGCGAACGCGTGGGCCTCCCTGGGGGGCGGCGTGGCGATGTTCTTCTACCATCGCCTGGCGCTGCGGTTCATCCCGCCGCGGGCCGGGCGCTCGCGCCTCGAGCCCTACCTGCTGGCGGCGGTGCCCGTCCTGCTCCTCGCCTTCAATCCCGTGTGGATGGTGGAATGCACCAGCGTCGAGGTGCACAGCTGGCAGCTCGCGTGGTTGTTCGGGACCAGCCTGTGCTTCATCGGGACGATCGA
>VBPB01000289.1 GCA_005893365.1 Candidatus Eiseniibacteriota bacterium | reverse complement strand
GTCGCGAGCTTGATCACGACCGGCGCCTGCGTGGCGGCAGGAGGCGGGGCCAAGGCGGGCAGTGCCGCCAGCACGACCAGCAGCGTCCACTGGAGGAGGCGCGACGTGCGGATCGTCATTTGTGTCCCTCGGGTTTGGCTTCTTCGATGAACAGGTCGTCTTCGCGCCGGAGCAGGCTGCGCGCCTGCTGCTGCACGATCAGCGTCTCCAGGCGCCGGTTCGGGTCCCGGTCGGGATCCACCGCCAGCGCCTTCTGCAGCAGATCCTCGAACTCCGCGCGGTTCTGGGTCTGCACCGACACGCTCTGCGCCAGCGTCACGAACGGCGAGGCCTTCTGGCCCTTCGAGATCGCCACCGCCCGATCGAAGTGCGCGCGGGCGCGCTTGGGCGAGCCCCCCATGGTCTCGGGCAGCGCCTCGAGGATGATGAGCGCTTCGTGGAACGAGCCGCCGTCGTAGTTCTCGTCGAGCTTGAGCCCGCGCTCCATCAGCGCGCGCACCGCCCCCAGGTCGGCCAGCATGTCCGCCCGGTCCTTGCCGAGGTTGATGGCCGAGCCCCAGGCGGCCGCGGTCCAGAACAGCATCGGCAGCTCCTTGACGGTGATCTCCCGCGCCGCCGAGTCGGGCATGAGCTTGAGGCGCTGGGTGATGCCGCGATGGTCCAGCTCCAGCCCGCGCAGGCCGTAGTTGCGCGCGCGCAGGAACAGCTTGAACGCCCGCTCGTGCATCAGGCTCGACTTGGTGTAGTCGGTAGCCTCGATGTCATCGGCCTCGTTCTGGACGAACCCGACGCCATACTGGGTGAAGCCGCGGCAGAGGCCGAGCAGCAGGCCGCGGTGGCGCGGCACCGTCTGGAGCAGCGACTCCATGGTCTTGAGCCCGAACGGGACCGCCTCGCGCACCAACTCGGGGTCGTCGTCGCTGCCGAAGACGTCGGGGCCGCTGGTGAGGGAGTTGGCGACGCTGTTGACCGCCATCTTCTTGATGGAGCACGAGGTCGCGCCGCTCAAGAGCGCGAGCATCAGCGCCAGGGCGAGCAGGGGGCGGGGACGCACGGCAAGGACGCTACCCGGCGTCGCGGAGCCGGTCAAGTTTCGGCACCCCACTCAGCGCGCCTCGGCATGCTCCAGGTAGTGCGGGTCCTTCTCGCCCGCGCGCACCGCCACGGCGAGCCGGTTCTCGCGCGGCGGGATCGGGCAGTTGTAGTGCTCGGAGTAGGCGCACGCCGGGTTGTAGGCCAGGTTGAAGTCCAGCACGTAGCGCCCGCCCGCGATGGCCATCGGGTCGAGGTAGCGGCCCACCGGGTAACTGGTCTTGCCGGTGGTCGCGTCGCGGAAGAACACCGCCAGGTCGTTCTCGCCCACGCCCGGCTCGAGCAGCCGGTCCGCCTCGAGCTTGCAGGGCGTGGCGCCCACCCGGAACTCGAACCACCCGACCCGCACCGCGCGCCGCGGGTTGCCGCGCGTCGAGACGATGACCGTGGTGTCGGGATTCGGGTTGGGCGTGAGCGGCAGCACGTACCGCCACGCCAGGTCGACCGGGAAGTACTCGATGCCCTTGTACTCGGCGAAGCGCGGGCTCTTGGGGTCGAACACGATGATGGCCGGGAAGCGCTGGTGCGAGAGCCGCAGCGTGAACCGGCCGAGCCCGATGCTGCCCGGGGCCACCGTCGCCGCGCGGGTCTCGACGTCCTTGAGCTTGAAGGTGACCACCGCCATGGCCGCCGTCACCTGGACCTGGAACGAGTCCCCGACCACCGTGACCCGCAGGTGGTGCGGCTCGACCTCGGGGTCGTCGATGCGCACGTCGTTGTCGGCGGCCCGGCCCACCGTCAGCGCCGTCTTGTCTCCGAAGTCCACCCGGCGGATGGCGGCGAGGTAAGAGGTGGGGCTGGTCTTGAGCCACTCGCGGGTCTGCTCGCGGTCCTTCTCGATGCCGCGGCGGATGGTGTCCGCGGCCGCGGGGGTCAGGACGACCGGCCCCGGCAGCCCGGGCGGCGCGGGCGGCGCGGCGTGCGGCGTGGCGGCGGCTAGGGCGAGCAGGGCGGCGAGGGTCGCGAGCATGCAGGGTCTCCGGGGGCGAGGCGGGCGGACGCGCCGATTCTAGGGCGCGCGGGGGGAGCGGGGGAAGGGTGGTCGGCGGGCGGTCTGCGGCGGCGCGGGCGGCAATCCGCGGCGGGCCCGCGTGCCCCGAATTCCGCGCCGCGCCGGTTGATTTCACCGCCCCGCGTGCCGATAATCCCGGTGCTGCAACGTGGCTCACCATCGCGACGACAGAACCGCGGTCGACTCCGCGGCCAGACACGGAAGGAAGCGCACATGGACGTGGGCGCTCGCTCGCACGCCTCTCTCGCACCCAAGACCTCAGCCGCGGACGCCACGGCCACCCCGCACATGGACGCCCTAGTCATCCAAGGTGGTCGCAAGCTCCAGGGCCGCGTCACGGTCAGCGGCGCCAAGAACGCCGCCCTGCCGGTGATGGCCGCAACGTTGCTGGCCCCCGGCACCCACACCCTGCGCAACGTGCCGGCCCTGGCCGACACGCGCACCATGGCGCGCGTGATGGAGCAGCTGGGCGCCAAGATCGAGTTCAAGGACCACGTCTGCCGCATCGACACCACGCGCATCACCTCGCTCGAAGCCCCCTACGACCTGGTGCGCACCATGCGCGCCAGCGTCTACGTGCTGGGCCCGATGCTGGCGCGCTTCGGCGCCGCGCGCGTCTCGCTGCCCGGCGGCTGCGCCTGGGGCCCGCGCCCGGTCAACCTGCACCTCGAGGGCCTGGACGCCATGGGCGCCCACCTCGAGATCGACCACGGCTACATCGTCGGCAACGACGTGAAGCTCAAGGGTGCGCGCATCCACCACGAGACCGTCTCGGTCGGCGCCACCGCCCAGATCATGATGGCCGCGACCCTGGCCGAGGGCACCACCGTCATCGAGGGCGCCGCCCTCGAGCCCGACATCACCGTGCTGGGCCAGGTGCTGATCGCCTGCGGTGCCAACGTGGAGGGGCTCGGCACGCGGACCATCACCGTGCACGGCGTCAAGACCCTGACGCCCATCGACACCACCATCATCCCCCACCGCATCGAGGCCGCCACGTTCCTGGCCGCCGTCGCCATCACCGGCGGCAGCGTGACCCTCGAGCGCTGCGAGCCCGCGCACCTCGCCGCCACCATCGAGAAGCTGAGCGAGGCCGGCTGCGATATCCA
>VBPB01000288.1 GCA_005893365.1 Candidatus Eiseniibacteriota bacterium | reverse complement strand
TGATACATTATTGGTAGACGATTGCGTCGATTCAAGAGAGGATCCCCGGCCGATCCCCAGCCGATTCCCGCCGCCGCGGCCCGCTCTAGACAGGCCAATCGCACGCATCAACCCGTTCCGTTAGGTTCGCGGATCGGAACACGGACCACCTCGTGCCGACCACATCCGTGCTACCCACATCTCTGGGAGGGCGCCTGCCGTGAGCTACCGCACCTGGACCTACCGCGCGCTGTTCGTGATTCCGCTGTTGCTCGGCGTTCTGGTGATGCTCGGAGGGGCGTCCGGAACCGGACTCCTCGCCGACGGCCGTCACCACGTGGTCGGCCCCTCGCATTCCGGCCCGATCGCCGTCACGCCCGACGACCGGTTCGTGTGGGTCGCCAACCCGGACGACGACTCGGTCACCCTGATCGACGTCGGCGGCGACGCGAACCGGGTGGTCGATCGCATCCGAGTCGGCGACGAGCCCCAGAACGTCGTGATTTCGCCTGACGGCAGGCACGTCTATGTCAGCAACACCCGGAGCGGCACCGTGACCGTCATCCGCACGCACGGCTCGGATGCGGATGTGGTGCGGACGATCCGGGTCGGGACCGAGCCCTACGGGATGGCGCTCACGCCCGATGGCAAGAAGCTCTACGTGGCCAATGCGCGCTCCAACGACGTCTCGGTGATCAACACCAAGAACCTGCGCGTGGCCGACACCATCGACGACGTGGGCCTCGAGCCCCGCGGTGTCGCCATCACGAGCGGTGAGGACGGCGAGGATGACGATGCGAAGGTCTATGTCACCCAGTTCCTCGGTGTCGACCGGCCCGGGGTCCTGATCGGCCGCGACGACTACAAGGAGGGCCGGGTGACGGTGATCTCGGCCGAGGACGACAAGGTGATCGGCCAGGTGGTGCTGAACCCGATCGCCAGCGGATTCAAATCGAACGGCTCGGTCCTGGACCACGTGGCCCCGACCGACCCGGCCACCTTCACGTTCCCGACCCAGGCCTTCCCCAACCAGCTCAACAGCATCGTCATCAAGGGCAATCGCGCCTACGTGCCGAACACGGGCGCCTCGCCCGACGGCCCGGTGCGGTTCAACGTCAACGTTCAGGCCCTGCTTTCGGTGATCGATATCCGGAGCGACCAGGAGGGCCAGGCGGGCGGCGCCCCGCAGACCATCAACATGAACCGCGGGATCAACTTCGAGCCCGGTGCGCCCAACCGCACGTTCCTCGCCGTGCCGTGGGCGATCGAGTTCAAGCATCGCAGCAACCAGGGTTACGCCGTGCTGGCGGGCTCGAACATCCTGGTCGAGGTGGATCTCGACGCCGACGGGACGCCCACGATCCACGCCCCGACCTCGGCGACCGACCCGGGCGCCATCGTGCGCATCCCGGTCGGCCAGAACCCCCGCGGGATCGCGATCAACTCCCGCGACGACCGCGCCTACGTGATGAACGAGGTCTCGCGCGACGTCTCGGTGGTCGATCTCGGGTCCAAGAGCGTGGTCGCCACCATCGCGACCTCGGACCTTCCCGCTCCGGGCAGCGAGGCGGCCACGCTGCTGATCGGCAAGGCCATCTTCAACAGCTCGACCGGCGTCAACCTGCCGCGGCTCGGGCCCGCCGGGGTGATCGGGCGGCGGCTCTCGAGCGAGGGATGGAGCGCCTGCGCGTCCTGCCATCCGTTCGGGCTGACCGACGGGGTGGTGTGGATCTTCGCGAGCGGCCCACGGCGCACCCTGCCGCTCAACGGCTCGTTCAACCCCCATGACCCGCAGGACGCCAAGATCCTCAACCACTCGGCGATCTTCGACGAGCTGCAGGACTTCGAGCTCAACATCCGCAACGTCTCCGGCGGCCTCGGTCTGATCACCCTGGCGGACGGGACCACGCCCGATCCGAACGTCAAGCCGTTCGTGCCCCTCGCCAACGCGGGCCGCAGCCCGGCCCTGGACGCGATGACGATGTTCGTCGCCCACGGCGTCCGAACGCCCATCTCGCCGCTCTCCTCGCGCCACCACCAGGGCCGCAAGGGCCATGAGGTCCGGGAGGGGCGCGAACTCTTCGAAGACGCGAACTGTGCATCCTGCCACGGGGGCGGCGGGTGGGCATCGAGCCGCCGGAACTTCTCGCCCCCGCCGGCCGCCACCCGGATCGACGCCGACGGCCAGCTGCCGGAGTTCCTCAAGCCGGTGGGCACGTTCAACCCGGCCCAGGCCAATGAGCTGCGCGCCAACGGCAAGCCCGCGCTCGGCGCCGGCGGCTTCAATCCACCGACGCTGCTCGGGGACTTCGCGATGGGACCGTTCCTCCACGACGGGTCGGCGATCACCCTCGACGACGTGATGGCGCTGGTGCCCCATCGGAGCGCCGGCACCGGCGGGGTCGACAAGCTCGCGAGCGCGAAGGACCGCCGGGCCCTGATCAGCTTCCTCCAGTCGATCGACGCTTCGACCGAGCCGTTCGACCTGGGCTCTCCCGGGCCGGTGCCCGAGAGGGCCACGCTCGCGCTGTCCGAGACCGTGGGGGAGCTGAGCCTCGCGGTCGTTGGCGCGAACCCCGCGCCGGTAGCGGCGCGGCTGGCCTACGCGCAGCCGCGCGCCGGCCGGGTGGAGCTTGCGCTGTTCGACGTGTCGGGTCGCCGCGTGGCGAAGCTCGTGGACGAGACCAGGCCCGCGGGCCGCTACCAGGTCGACTGGGACGGCCGGCAGGAGGACGGCGCCATCGCGCGCGGCGGAGTCTACTTCGCGCGCCTCAGGACCGTCGCCGGGCAGCGCGTCACGAGGCTGGTGCTGGCCCGATAGGAGACCCGCTTCCGGCGGGTTTGGAGCCGGGCGAGCGGCATGGAGGTGCGATCGGCGCGGGGTTTCCAACCGCGCCGATCGTCTTGGGGCCTGCGCGTGCTATCCTCCTTTCGTCATGAAGGCTCCGCGCGCGCGACAGATGACGGTCCGAAAGGCCCGGATGGGCGAGGAGGATGCGCGTCTCGACCGTGAATACTGGGACCAGATGCCCCCCCGCGAACGCGTGCTCGAGACCTGGCGGCTGAGCTTGGAATTATGGCGCTGGAAGGGCTGGGACACGGATGAACCCGGCCTTCGTCGGTCTGCTACGCGCATTATCCGAGGCTGACGCCCGTTACCTCATCGTCGGGGCTTACGCCGTGACGTTCCATTCCCGACCGCGCGCCACCGGGGATCTCGACATCTGGGTGGAAGCCACCCCCGGGAACGCAGCCCGAGTGATGCGGGCGCTTGAGGCCTTCGGTGCCCCGCTTCAGGAACTCAGCGCCGCCGATCTCGTGACGCCCGGCATCGTGTATCAGATCGGCGTGCCGCCCCGCCGCATCGATATCCTGACCTCGCTGACCGGGTTGACGTTCGACGAGGCCTGGAGAGGCCACGTCACGGGCCCGTTCGGCGACCTCGAGTGTCCGTTCATCGGGCGGGCGGAGCTGGCCCGCAACAAGCGGGCGCTGGGCCGGCCCCGCGACCTGGCGGATCTCGAGATGCTGGGCGAGAGCGGCTGACCCGCTGCGCGGCCCCACGGGCACGGTTCCCGCGTCTCCCTGCCCGGGGATTCCCCCGGCGGCGAAATACAGGATTCGCCTCCTGAATCGGCGCGCCGGGCGCGCATATGATCCGCTCTGGCGGGGCGATGGCCTCGCAGCGAGTGGGGCCACGCGCGTCGCCGCCTCGCTGCGGATCCTCTCAGCGTCGGAGGTGCATCATGAGAACGACTCGGCCGGGCCGCCCGATCGGGACGCCGCACCCGCCGCGCGGGCACGCACGCTGGCGGTCGGCGGCCATTCTGCCGACGGTGCTCGCGCGCCTATCGTCGCCGGCCGGCACCGCAGGCTCGATCCGCTGCCGATTCCGGCGACCATGCCGCCGGCGGGGCCGAACTACTACAAGGTCGGCGCCTGGCAGATCCGCCAGCAGCTCCACCGCCAGCTTCCGCCCACCACGCTCTATGCCTTCGGTCCCACCGCCGAGACCGCGAGCTGGCCGGCCCCGACGTTCGAGACGGTGCGGGACGTGCCGATCTCGGTCCGCTGGACCAACCATCTTCCGTCGCCCTCGTTCCTGGCCTACGCCATCGATCCCACGCTCCACATGGCGCGCCCCGGACACGGGGTGCCGATGGTGGTGCACCTCCACGGCGGCGCCACCGAGCCGCAGAGCGACGGGCGTCCCGAGGCGTGGTTCACGCCCGACTTCGCGGAGAAGGGTCCGGCCTGGAAGAAGGAGGTCTACACGTATACCAACCGGCAGCTCCCGACCACGCTCTGGTACCACGACCACGCGCTGGGGCTCACGCGCCTGGGCATGTTCGCCGGGCTCGCCGGCATGTACCTCATCCGCGACCCCGGGCGCGAACCGGCCGGGCTCCCGAGCGGCCGGTACGAGGTCCCGCTCATCATCCAGGACCGCATGCTCAACGGCGACGGCTCGCTGCTCTACCCGAGCCAGGGTCTCAATCCCGAGCATCCGATCTGGATGCCGGAGTTCTTCGGCGACCTGGTCGCCGTGAACGGCAAGATCTGGCCGTACCTCGAGGTCGAGCCGCGCAAGTACCGCTTCCGCATCCTCGACGCCTCCAACTCGCGCTTCTACCGGCTCGCGCTCGCCGAGCGCGCCACCGGTGCCCCGGGTCCGGCGTTCCAGCAGATCGGGAGCGACGGCGGCTATCTGGAATCGCCGGTGAGGCTCGCCGACCCGGCCGAATCCGAGTCGCCGCCGCTTCTGATCGCTCCCGCCGAGCGCGCGGACGTAATCGTAGACTTCGGCGGCCTGAAGCCGGGCGCCGAGCTGATCCTCCGGAACACCGCCAGGGCTCCGTTCCCGGGCGGCGATCCCGCCGACCCGAACACGGTCGGCCAGGTGATGCTGTTCCGGGTGGTGCCGCTCACGAGCCCGGACGAGAGCGTGATTCCCGAGCACCTCGGGCCGATCACCCGCCTGTCCGAGCCGATCCTGACCCGCACCCTGGACCTGGAGGAGCTGGAGGGCGCCAACGGGCCGCTGGCGGTGCTGCTCGACGGCGCGATGTGGGACGACCCGATCACCGAGACGCCGCAGGTCGGGACCACCGAGGCCTGGGAGATCTTCAACACCACCGAGGACACGCACCCGATCCACATCCACCTGGTCCAGTTCCAGGTGCAGAGCCGCCAGAAGTTCGATGTCGACGCGTTCCTGGCGGCCCGGCACGGCGGCGGCGGATCGTCGCGGGCGGCGGCCGCGCGCGCCTCCCACGACGGATCGCGGGGCTTCCGGATCGGCAGGCCCCGGCCGCCCGATCCCAACGAGCGCGGATGGAAGGACACCTTCCGCATGAACCCGGGCGAGGTGACACGCGTGATCGCGCGCTTCTCGCCCCAGGACAACCGCCCGGCCTACGCGTTCGACGCGACCGCCGAGCCGGGTTACGTGTGGCACTGCCACATCCTGGAGCACGAGGACAACGAGATGATGCGCCCCTACAAGCTCTCGTCGCCCGCGCCGGCGAGCTTCAGGGCCTCAGCGGGCCGGCTCGGGGAGGCGCACGCGGCGCCGAATCCCGCCCGGGCGGGGGCGCAGGTGAGCTTCGCGGTGCCGGGGGCCGGGGAGGCGGAACTCGCGCTCTTCGGCCTGGATGGCGGTCGCGTGCGCACGCTGGCGCGGGGGACGTTCGGTCCGGGCCCGAGTGTCGCGACCTGGGACGGAAGGGACGAACGAGGAGCCGAGGTGCCGGCGGGAGTGTATTTCCTCAAGCTGCGTGCCGGTGCGCGCAACGCCGTGCGGAGGATCGCCGTGGTGCGGTAAAGTCGGAGCAGGGACCTCGCGGGGGAGGCAGGAGGCTGTGGCGGCGGTCGAGATCCGCAGTCTCAGGAAGCAATTCGGGGATCTTCGCGCGATCGACGGGGTGGACCTCACGATCGGCGACGGGGAGTTCCTCGTCCTGCTCGGTCCCTCCGGCTGCGGCAAGACGACCCTGCTGCGGATGATCGCGGGGCTGGAGCGACCGACCGCGGGCGAGATCCACATCGGGGGCGAGCGGGTGGATGGCGATGTGCCACCCCGGGCGCGGGGCATCGCGATGGTCTTCCAGAGCTACGCCCTCTACCCCCACCGGACCGTCTTCCAGAACATCGCTTTTCCGCTCGAGGCGAGTCGGATGCCCCGGGATCGGATCACGGAGAAGGTGCAGTGGGCGTCCGAGATGTTCGGCATCTCCCGCCTCCTGGGACGCTATCCGCGACAGCTCTCGGGCGGGGAGCGCCAGCGCGTCGCGCTGTGCCGGGCCCTGGTGCGGGACCCCAAGGTCTTCCTGTTCGACGAGCCGCTGGCGAACCTGGACGCCAAGCTGCGCAATACCGCGCGCGACGAGCTCAAACGCTTCCAGCGCCGGATCGGCACCACGTCGGTCTACGTGACGCACGACCAGGTCGAGGCGATGGGGCTCGGGGACCGCATCGCCGTCATGGACCACGGCAAGGTGCGGCAGCTGGGGACCCCTCGAGAGGTCTACGAGGAACCGGTCGACACGTTCGTCGCGACCTTCGTCGGCCAGCCGCCCATGAACCTGCTCGACCTGGGAGACGCCGGCCCGCCCCGGACCCTGGTCGGGTTCCGTCCCGAACATTTCCTCCCCCGCAGCGTGTTCGGTCCCGGCGACGACCTGCGCACCTTCCGCTTCCACGTGAGGCGGGTGGAGTACCTGGGATCCGACCGCTACGTGTACGGCTCGGTCCCGGGCAGCGACGCCTCGGACTCGACCGTCATCGCCAAGCTGCCCGGGACCATCACCCTGGCGATCCCCGAAGGAGAGATGCAGGAATACGCGGTGCCGAAGCGGATGCTGCGCTGCTTCGACGCCGACACCGGCGCGAGGCGCGTGCCGTGAGCTACCGGCGCACCGTGGCCGACCGCGACGACGTCCTGGGCGCCGCGATGCTGGCGCCCTCCCTGGCCTACGTGCTCCTGCTGGTGGGGCTTCCGTTCCTGCTCGCGATCGTGCTTAGCTTCACCGACGCGACCGCCGGCAGCCTGCGCTTCGGCTGGGTGGGCCTCCGGAACTACGCCGCGATCCTCGCCGATCCCATCTTTCTCAGGGCCCTCGAGAACACGGCGATCGTGACGCTGGCCTCTCAGGCGCTGGTGGTCGTGCTGGCCACGGCCGCCGCCCAGGTCTTCCGCGGCGCCTTCCCGGGGAGGCGCTTCGCCCGTTTCGTCCTGCTCCTGCCCTGGGCGGTGCCGGTCTCCCTGGCGGCCATCGCGTGGACCTGGATCTTCGATTCCACCTTCAGCGTGATCAACTGGACGCTCAAGGTGGCCGGCTTGCTGCCCGGCTGGCTGTACTGGCTGGGAGACCCCGCCCTGGCGCTCTTGGCGATCATCATCGTCCAGGCGTGGCGGATCTTCCCGTTCGCGACCGTGATCGTGCTGGCGGGGCTGTCCTCGATCCCGCAGGACGTCGTGGAGGCGGCGATCGTGGACGGCGCCGGCTTCTGGCGGCGGCTGCTCCGGATCGAGCTCCCGCTCCTCCTGCCCGTGGTCACCGTCGCGGTGCTCTTCGGCGTGGTCTACACCGCGACCGACCTGGGGGTGGTCTACATCCTCACCGGCGGGGGCCCGGCCAACGCGACCCACGTGCTTCCCACCCTGGCGTTCCAGCGTGGGATCCTGGGCGCCGACCTGGGACAGGGTGCCGCGATCGGCGTCTTCCTGCTCCCCTTCCTGGTCGTGGTCGCGGTCGCGATGCTGCGTGTCGCCCGCCGCGCCGAGGTGGGTGCCCGATGAGGGGGATCGGGCTCAGGCGGGCTCTCAACCGGGCGGCGCTCTATGCCGCCGCGCTGGGATTCATGATCTTCGCCGGGTTCCCCTTCTACTGGATGGTCGTCACCGCGCTGAAGCAGAACCGGGACCTTTACGTCGGCGCCTCGGACCTCAGCCACGTCCCCTGGATCTTCAATGACCCGCCCACGCTCGAGCACCTGCGCCTACTCCTGACACAGACCGACTTCTCGCGCTGGGCCCTGAACACCTTGCTGGTGGTGGCCGCCGTCGTCCTCGTCACGGTCGCGGTGGCCGTGCCGGCCGGCTACAGCCTGGCCCGGCTCTCCGGGCGCTGGGGGGAACGGATGGGCATGGGCATCTTCTTCACCTATCTGGTCCCTCCCACGCTGCTCTTCATCCCTTTCTCCCGTCTGGTTTCGCTCCTCCACCTCCAGAACTCGCTGGGATCCCTGATCCTGATCTATCCGACGATGACGATCCCGTTCTGCACCTGGCTGGTCATGGGGTTTCTTCGCTCGGTCCCCTGGGAGATCGAGGAGCAGGCGATGATCGACGGGTACAGCCGCCTGGCCGTCATCCTCCGGGTAGCGCCCAGGCTGATCGTCCCCGGCATCCTGACCGTGGTGGTCTTCACGTTCACGTTGGTCCTGCAGGAGTTCGTGTACGCCCTGACCTTCATCAACTCGGTCCAGAAGATGACCGTCAGCCTGGGCGTCCCGATCGCCCTGGTCCGGGGGGACGTGTATCACTGGGGGGCGCTCATGGCGGCGGCCCTGTTCATCAGCATCCCGCTCGCAATTATTTACAATCTTTTTATCGACCGCTTCATCGAAGGGTTCGCTATGGGGGCGGTCAAGGGATAACCGAGTCGTATCCAACGCCATAGGGGTCCCCCGCCGGAATGGGGCGTGGGGTAGGCCCTATTGGCAGCCGCCCGTGGTGGTGCCAAGGGGAGTCCATGAGAACGCCTACCGGGTGGTTCTCCTGGGTCGCAATCGCCCTGATGCTCGGGGAAGCGGGTCCCGCCTCCGCCCAGGAAGTGCTCAAACTGGGGGCGCGCGAGACGCTCACCGTCAGCGGCTTCATCAACGCCACGCTCTTCACGGACCGCCAGCGCTTCGGCGGCTTCGGCCAGGGACAGAACGCGGAATGGGCCGCCCAGACCGAGCTCCCGACCGACAAGACCTTCGCCGACGGCGACATCCGGAACACCCGCCTCAGCTTCGACTTCAGGGGTGAGCCGGTCCTGGGGACCTGGGCCCCCCGGGGCGTGGTCGAGACCGATTTCTTCGGCGGCCAGGACCTCCCGCCCTTCGGTGACGAGCAACCCCGGCTGCGAGCCCGCCTGGCCTATGCCGACCTCTCGAACGGCCGCACCACCCTGCGGATCGGCCAGTACTGGTCGCCGATCATCGCATTCCCGCTGGGCTATGGCGCGGTGGGCATGGTGGGCTGGCGCTTCCCGGGGGTCTATTTCTATCGGGAGCTGGTCGCCCCCGGGGGCCCGGCCAGTGCCCAGCTTCAGCTCGCCGCCTTCAAGGGCTCGGGGCCACCGACGCCAGGCGAGGACGCGCTCCCGATCAATGCCATCGGCAACGGTGAGGCCTCCGGACTTCCCCAGCTCGAGGCTCGGCTCAACGTCGGCCGCAAGACCGAGGAACTCCGTTGGAACGCCTACGCCGTGGGCCACGTCGACTGGAAGGACACGACCGGCACCGGCGTCAAGGGCGACAACCTGACGGCGTGGGGCTTCGAGGCCGGCGGGAACCTGGCGCCGGGTCACCTCACCCTGCATGGGAACTATTACTACGGGAAGGCGCTCGGGCAGCAGTTCGCCCATATCACCCAGCAGGGGAACGTCCGGGGCTGGGGCGCCTGGGGCCAGGCCGGTTACGACTTCACTCCGCGTTGGAGCCTCTGGGGATTCTTCGGGATCGACGATCCGGACGAGCACCGGTTCCACGACGACAACCCGGCGCTGCCCCCGCTGGCGCGCCAGGTGAATCGAGATGTCGACGGCCTCCTGCGCTTCAAGGCAGGTCGCTACGCGCTCGGGCTGGAGTGGTTCCGGGCCATGACGCAGTGGAACACGGGTAAGACCCAGGCCGACCAGGTCGCCTTGAGCGTCATGTACACGCTCTGAAGCGCGGCGGCGGTGCGGAAGGGAGGCGCGTGATCGAGCGGAGTCGGATCACTCGCAGGGCCTTCCTGAGAACGGTGGCCGGCGCGGCCGCGGCGGTGGTGTTGCGCCCCGCGCCCGTGACGAAGCGCCGTTCGAAGACCCTCAAGATCCTCCAGTGGAGCCATTTCGTCCCGTCCCACGACGTCTGGTTCGACAAGTACGCCGGGGACTGGGGCACGGCCCACGGGGTCCAGGTGACGGTCGACCACATCGCGCTCGCCGACCTCGGGACGCGGGCCACCGCGGAGGTGGCGGCGCAGCAGGGGCACGACCTGTTCCAGTTCCTCTCGCCTCCCGGCGCTTTCGAGCCGCAGGTGCTCGACATGGCGGACGTGGTCCAGGAGGCTGAGCGGAGGAACGGGCCGATCCTGGACCTCTGCAAGCGCAGCACCTACAACCCGGTCACCAAGAAGTGGTTCGGCTTCAGCGACAACTATGTCCCCGACCCCGGCGACTATCTCAAGAGCGTCTGGACCGATGTCGGGATGCCCGACGGGCCGTCCACGTGGGAGGACCTCGTCACCGCGGCGCCGCTGATCCGGAGCAAGCACCCCGAGATCCAGATCCCGATCGGCATCGGGATGTCGCAGGAGCTCGATTCCAACATGGTCGCCCGGGCCATGCTGTGGTCCTTCGACGCCTCGGTGCAGGACGAGAACGAGAACGTCGTCCTCGACTCGGATCACGCGCTCGAGGCCCTGGAGTTCGGCGCGCGCCTCTTCAAGGCGGGGATGAACCCGGCGGTGCTGAGCTGGAACGCCGCGTCGAACAACCAGGCGCTGAACGCCCGCCAGACCGCCTACATCCTCAACTCCATCTCCGCCTACCGCACGGCACAGGACAACAAGCTCCCGGTGGCGGATGACATCTACTTCGTGCCCGCTCTGAAGGGCCCGCGCGGCACGCGCTGGGCGAGCGAGCACGTGATGGGGATCTACGTGATCTGGAAGTTCGCCGAGAATCCCGACCTGGCGAAGCGGTTCCTGCTCGACCTCGTCGCCCACTACCGGGACGCCGTCATGGCCAGCAAACTGTACAACTTCCCCTCGTTCCCCGGCTCGGTCGCCGAGCCGGGCGTCCCCTTGGCGCAGAAGCCCGCGGCGGGGAACCAGTGGCTCCAGCAGGCGGCGGCCAACGACCCGTTCGGCTCGAACCCGCCGTCGAAGCTCAAGCCGATCGGCACAGCCCTGGAGTGGGCGACCAACATCGGGCACCCGGGACCCGCCAACCCGGCGGAAGGCGAGGTGTTCGATACCTTCGTGCTTCCCACCATGTTCGCCAATGCGGCGACCGGGCAAATGACCCCCAAGCAGGCTCTGGAGGCGGCGCACAAGCAGGTGAAGACGATCTTCGAGAAGTGGCGCAGCAAACGGTCCATGCGCCCGGGTTGGCGTAGGGTCTGGCGCGACGCGGCGATTCGATCTCCGCCCGCGGTCGATGGAGCGTCGTTCCGGCAGTGACTCATCCACCGCGCGGCCGATTCGAGGTTCACTCATGAATGGTCCTCAGCTCACCCCAAAGGAACTTCGGCGCGTGATCCTCGCCGCCGCGGCGGGGAACGTGATCGAGTGGTACGATTTCTACATCTTCGGGAGTCTCGCGGCGATCCTGTCGGCCCAGTTCTTCGAGAAGAGCCACCCGGTCGCGGCGCTGCTCAGCACCATCGCGCTCTTCTCGGTCGGCTTCCTGATCCGACCGCTGGGGGCCTTCATCTTCGGCTGGCTCGGCGACCTGGTCGGCCGCAAGTACACCTTCCTCATCACGCTCGGGGGGATGGGGCTGTCGACGGCGCTCATCGGGGTGATCCCGAACTACGCCCAGATCGGCGTCGCGGCGGCGTTCATCCTGTTCTTCCTGCGCCTCGTCCAGGGCCTCTGCCTGGGCGGCGAGTACGGCGGGGCCATCACCTACGTTGCCGAGCACGTCCCGGACGAGAAGCGCGGCTACTACACCGGGTGGCTCCAGACCTCCCCCACGCTCGGCATCGTGGTCTCGCTGGCGGTGATCGCCTGCACGCGCACCTGGATGGGGACGGAGGCCTTCAGCAGATGGGGGTGGCGGATCCCGTTCCTGCTG
>VBPB01000287.1 GCA_005893365.1 Candidatus Eiseniibacteriota bacterium | reverse complement strand
GCCTGGGCGGGCTTCCCGTCCTTCGCTTCGGAGACCACATTTTCTTGACGCCGCGCTCACTCATGCATGGCGTTCTCCCTCGGCTGGGGCCGCAGGGCCCGATCGATTCGTACCGCCATCCGCTCGGACCCCTCCGACGTCCGCAGGATGCGTGCCGGTGCGGCGCGTGCGCGGGGTAGACGACGACCCCGCACGGCCGTGCGGCGACGCGGTCGGTGGCGCCGCTCGAGGCCGGCGTTCCGTCCCTTGCAAGCACACGTGTAAGACCTGCCGAGGACCGCCGGGAGTCGGCGGTCGGACTTGACGACGCGTGGACGAGACCCGTGCTCGCTGAGGAAGAACCCGCAAACCCGGTCCCCGATTACAACCCCGGCGCGCCGCGGGACCCTCGACCGCAGCCGTAACCGCTGACGCCCGTGAGGATGCCTGCGTGGCACGGGGACTGCTTGCCACCCCGGGTGGCCCGGGGGGACGCCGGTCCACGGGAGGTTCCATGAAGCCTCATCTTCGCCGCGTCTGCTTCGCAGGTTTCGTGAGCACGACCCTGATCACGCTGATGGTGTTCTTCCTGTCGCCCTATCTGACCGGAGGGCCGTACGACCTCGCCGCGTGGCTCTCGGAGCGGCTCGGCGCGAGCTGGATCGGCGGCGTCGCCACGCACCTGCTGGTCGGCACGTTGATCCTGCCGGCCTTCTACGTGCTGTGCTTCCGCTGGCTCCCCGGTGGCTTCGTGCTGCGCGGCACGACCTTCGGCCTCGCGCTCTGGGGGCTCTCGCAGCTCCTCCTGCGCCCGCAGCTGGGCGAAGGATTCCTGGGCTCGCGATCGGGCGGTCCCCGGTCGGTCGCCGAGTCGCTCGTCGGCCACCTCGTCTACGGCATCGTGCTCGGCTTCCTCGTCGGCGGACGGCGGAAGACCGAGGAGCACGCGGAGGACCAGCATCACTCGCGGCCTCCGGTGCCCCGGGCAGCCTGAGCGGCGGGGCGCGGGCCACGACCGCAGGCGCGCACCGCGCCTCGAGCGACCCGCGCCCACGCTCATCGCGCCCACCTCCGACAGGGCCAGGGACGGCCCTTGTCGATCCCGCCCGCGACGGCGCGCGGCGCCGTGCGCGCCGCGCGGCTCGGCGCTTGTCGCCCCTATGCCCCGCTGCTAGGGTGCCGCGCACCCCATGGAACTCACGCGGATCTCGCACTATCAGGTGGGCCGCCTGCTCGGCCGCGGCGGCATGGGCGAGGTGTACGAGGCCGTCGATCTCGATCTCGACCGGCCCGTGGCGCTCAAGTTCGTGGCCCCCGAGATGGCCGCCGACGCCGAGGCGCTCAAGCGCTTCGAGCGTGAGGCGCGCGCCGCCGCCGCCCTCAACCACCCGCACATCGCCACGCTGTTCGCCTTCGAGCGCGACGGGACCCGCACCTTCATCGCCATGGAGCTGGTGGCCGGCGAGAGCCTGCGCGAGCGCATCCGGCGCGGACCGCTGCCGGTCGCGGACGCCCTGGCCATCGCCCGCGACGTGGCCGGCGCCCTGGCGCTGGCCCACCGGCGCGGCATCGCCCACCGCGACGTCAAGCCCGAGAACCTCATGTTCGACCAGGACGGCGTCGTCAAGCTGATGGACTTCGGCCTGGCCCGCGCCGCACAGGCCTCGCGCCTGACGATGACCGGCACGACCCTGGGGACCGCGGCCTACATGCCCCCCGAGTCGGTGCGCGGCGGGGCCGGGGCCCCGGGCGACGTGTTCGCGCTCGGCGTGATGCTGCACGAGATGCTCAGCGGCGAGCTGCCGTTCAACGGCGACAGTCCGCTGGCGCTCCTCTACACCATCGCCAACGAGGAGCCGAAACCCCTGCGCGCGGCGCGGCCCGAAGCGCCCGAGGCGGTCGCGGCCCTGGTGGCCCGCATGCTGGTGAAGGACCCCGAGGCCCGCCCCGACGTGGCCACGGTGGCGCGCGATCTGGCGGCGCTCACGGGTGCCCCGCTCCCGGCCGTCGCCGGCGACACGGTGGAGCTGGACGTGGAGCCCCTCGCCGCGGCCCACGCGCCGGCCGGCGGCCAGGCGCTGGCGCCGGTGGCGGGCGGGACGCTGGTGGCGCAGGCCGCCGCGCCGCGACGGGGCCGGCGGCGCTGGATGGTCCGGACCCTGGCCGGGCTCGTCGGTCTGTCGCTGGCTTTGGGCGTCGCCGTCGTCCGGGATCTCGGCCGTCGCCAGGCGCGCGAGCAGCAGGCCCGGCACCAGCAGGCCGTCGCCCTCGACAACCGCGCGATCGAATCGATGCAACACGGGCACCCGGAAGCCGCCCGCGTGCTGTTCGAGCGGGCGTTGGGCCGTGATCCCACGTACGCCGAGGCCATGATCGGGCTGGGGGACGTGCTACGACGGCGAGGCGAGGGCGCACGGGCGGAGTCGCTCTTCCTGGCCGTGCTGCGGCTCCCCGCGAGCGCCCCCGGCGTATTGGCGAAGGCCCGCTCCCATCTGGGCCTCATGGACCTGGACGCGGGCAACTGGGAGAGCGCCGCCGAGAACCTCGGCGTGAGCTTTCGGCTCGATTCCACCTTGGCGGTCGCCTACAACAACTACGGGTTGGCCTTGCTCAGGGTGGGTCGGGCGGCCGAGGCGCTTCCGTTGCTCACCCGCGCCCTGGGGCGCTTCCCGAACGAAGCCGCGCTCGCCAAGAACGCGGGGCTCGCGGCCCACGCGGTCGGTACCGACGACATCGCGCTCGCGCTCCTCAGCCGCGCCCTCATCCTGGACCCGGGGCTCAAGGCGGCGCGCGGCGCGCGCGCGTGCGTGTGGGCCCGGCTCCGGGACCGGCCGGGGGCGATCGGGGCCGCGCGCGCCGACTGGCGCGCCTATCTCGCCTCGGCGCCCGACTCCAGCGAGCGCGCCGATTTCGAGAAGGAGCTCAGGCTCGCGGGCGTGTCGCCCTGAGACTGGTGTCGGCTGGGCCGAACCAGCCGCCGTTGGCGAGTGCGTGTGGACCGCGGGGCCAAGAGCGCTTGCTTCAACGGGGCGGCCGTCAAGCAGGACGAGGCCGCCTCTTCTTGTTCCTCCCTTGCTTTGGCTCCCGCGATTGCTTCATTGCAAAAGATGCGGAACAACCCGGCCAAGTTGCCGACGCATCATGTGCGGCAGCCGCTTGCGCGATTTACTCAAGCGCAAGTCAACTCGCTGGGTTTCGACTGACCAGGAACGCGAACCACAACGCCACGCCGCGCCGCCTGGAGGGATTCCACTCATGCGTGCCCGTCCGTTCCTCTTCGCCATCACGGTACTCTCGTCCTTCAGCATTCTCGCACCGCGCGGGGGTAGCGGCGACTGTCCTTTCTGCGTGAGCTCCGGCCCAGGCGGTGGATCGGGACCCAACGTCCGATGGAGTGCGAGCGACAACATTGCGGCCTGTCCAGCGGGAGACAGCCTTGTTGCCGGTCATCCAGCCAAGTTGCGGATAGGGGTTGAGTACTTCGACAACCTCTGCAATCCCAGAACCGGGGTGCCGCCGGATTCGATCTGGATCACCTACGCTTCGGGTGCTGGGAATGTGGTGGTGAATGACAAGGGCGTGAAGGTGTTCGCGGACGACACAACCGATGCCTGCGGATTCGCAAGGATCAGCGTCCCGAGCCTCTCTGGCTGTGGCCAGGTGAGCGTCTATCTCTATGTGGCGGGAG
>VBPB01000044.1:16788-17907 GCA_005893365.1 Candidatus Eiseniibacteriota bacterium | reverse complement strand
CGGACGGGGCGTTCGACATCGAGGGCTACCGGCACGCCAACCGCGTGTTCTTCCTGGCCCAGGAGATCCTGGTCGGCTTCGCCTCGTATCCGACCGAGCGGATCGCCCAGCGCTCGTGCGAGTACCGGCCGCTCGGGCTTGGGTACGCCAACCTCGGCACGCTGCTCATGACGCAGGGGCTCCCCTACGACAGCGAGGGTGCGCGCGCCGTCGCCGCCAGCATCACGGCGATCATGACCGGCGAGGCCTACGCGCTGTCGGCCGAGATGGCCGCCAGCAAGGGGCCGTTCGACGGCTTCGCCGCCAACCGCGACAGCATGCTGACGGTGATGCGCATGCACCGCGACGCGGCCCGCGACATCGACGCCACGCTCGCCCCGCGCGAGCTGCGGGCGGCGGCCTTGGAGAGCTGGGATCGCGCGGTGGCGCTTGGGGGCCTCCACGGCTACCGCAACGCCCAGGCGACGGTGCTGGCGCCGACCGGGACCATCGGCCTGCTCATGGATTGCGACACCACCGGCATCGAGCCCGACTTCGCGCTGGTCAAGTTCAAGAAGCTGGCGGGCGGCGGCTACTTCAAGATCGTCAACCAGTCGGTGCCCGGGGCGCTGCGGCGGCTCGGCTACGACGATGGCGCGATCGAGCGCATCATCCGCCACGCGCTCGGCAGCGGCTCGCTCGAGGGCTCGCCGCACATCCACCGCGCGAGCCTGATGGAGAAGGGGCTCACCGCCGCGGAGATCGACCGCATCGATCAGACGCTGCCCAGCATGCTCGACGTGCGCTTCGCCTTCGTGCGCGGCATGCTGAGCGACGACACGTTGACCCGGCTCGGCGTGAGCATGCAGGAGCGCGAGAAGCCCACCTTCAACGCGCTGCCATTCCTGGGCTTCACCGACGCGCAGATCAGCGAGGCCAACGCGGCCATCTGCGGCAGCCTGACCGTCGAGGGGGCACCGGGGCTCAACCCGGCGCACCTGCCGGTGTTCGACTGCGCCAACCGCTGCGGACCCAACGGCACGCGCTTCATCCAGCCGATGGGGCACGTGCGCATGATGGCGGCGGTGCAGCCGTTCGTCTCGGGTGCCATCAGCAAGACCGTCAACCTCCCCCAGGAGG
>VBPB01000044.1:3390-16766 GCA_005893365.1 Candidatus Eiseniibacteriota bacterium | reverse complement strand
GGGCTCAAGGCGGTGGCGCTCTACCGCGACGGCAGCAAGCTCTCGCAGCCGCTCGCCACCGGCAAGAAGGTCGAGGAGCCGGCCCCGGCCACGACCCATCCCAAGCTGCGCCGGCGCCGGTTGCCCAACCGCCGCCACGGCTTCACGCAGGAGGCCCGCATCAGCGGCCACAAGCTGTTCCTGCGCACCGGCGAGTACGAGGACGGCACGGTGGGCGAGATCTTCATCGACATGCACAAGGAGGGTGCCGCCTTCCGCAGCATGATGAACTGCTTCGCCATCGCGGTCTCGATGGGCCTCCAGTACGGCGTACCGCTCAACGACCTGGTGGACCAGTTCACCTTCACGCGCTTCGAGCCGCACGGCCGGGTCGAGGGTCACGACAACATCCGCCTGTGCACCAGCGTCGTGGACTACGTGTTCCGCGTGCTGGGCCTCGAGTACCTGGACCGCACCGACCTGGCGCAGGTGAAGCCCGAGGAGCTGGGCATGGTGCGCTCGCCCGAGCACGCCACCGGCAAGCCGGTGGGCTTCGAGCATCACCGTGGCCCCAACGGCGACGCCAAGCCCGTGAAGCACGGGGCGTCGGAGGCGGCACACGCGACCGGCCATGCCGGCACCACGCCGGCGGCCGCCCCGGCGGCGGCTCGCAGCGGCGCGGAGGGCGGGCAGGACGCCATGCTCGCCAAGTTCCCCGGGGATGCGCCGATCTGCGACCTGTGCGGACACATCACCATCCGCAACGGCACCTGCTACCGGTGCCTCAACTGCGGCAACTCGCTGGGGTGCTCGTAGCCGGAGCCCTGAGCGCGGCGCGAAGCCGAGGCAGACGTCCGGGCGGGGCCGCGAGGCCCCGCCCGAAGCGTTCGCGCTCGGGGATTTGACCGGGCTGTGACGCGCCGCGCGATTCCTGGGTTGAGCCCGCGTCCGTCCCGGCGGGAGAATTGGGCGGCCCGCATCCACCGTATTTGGATCGGGCGTCCGGCACCTCCCGACCGGGGTCAGGAGCGGATGGACATGCGCACGCACCTCGCCGTGGCTTTGATACTCCTCGGATGCGCCGCCCCGGCCCGGGCCGCCGACTCGACGTCGGTCGCGAACCCGGCGATCGACATGGAGGGCTATCTCCGGGTCTCGGCGGGGGCCGCCGCCCACCGCGCGTCGCACCGCGTCACCGAGGCGGAGTTCATCCGCATGAGCCATGAGCCGGGCACGGTGGTCCTCGACGCGCGCAGCCGGGCGAAATACGACGAGCTGCACGTCAAGGGTGCCATCAACCTGAGCTTCCCGGACCTCACCATCGAGAGCCTCAAGCGGGTCATCCCGGACCCGGGCACGCGCATCCTCATCTACTGCAACAACAACTTCCGCGGGGCCGAGGGCCCCTTCCCCCGGAAGCTCATCACCGCCTCGCTCAACCTCTCCACCTACATCGCGCTCTACGACTACGGCTATCGGAACGTGTACGAGCTGGGGCCGCTGCTCGACATCGGGACGACGGCGATCGAGTTCGAATCGACGAAGCGCTAGCCGGGCACCCCCGCCACCCGCCCCTCGGGCCGCCCGGGTGTCACACTCCGGGTCGTGCGCCGTTGACCTCGGAGCGGGAGGCGGCCTAGTTTTCCGGTCGGTCCGGCACCCATCGCCCCTGACACACCCTTGGAGGGTCGTATGCGCGTCCATCTCACCGTCGCCTGGCTCATCGCCGCCGCGTTCTCGCCGGCGCTCGCGGACGAGCCGGCCCCCGCCCCGGCGTCGGCGGCCACCACGACCAAGGCGCCGCTGTTCGACCTCGGCAAGTGGCATCACGCCATCACCACCGCCTCGCCCGAGGCGCAGCGCTACTTCGATCAGGGGCTCAACCTGGTCTACGGCTTCAACCACGCCCAGGCGGTCGCCGCGTTCGAGACCGCCGCGGCCCTGGATCCGGATTGCGCGATGGCCTACTGGGGCAAGGCGCTGGCGCTCGGGCCCAACATCAACATGCCGATGGACTCGACCGCCGAGGCGCCGGCCTGGGAGGCGCTGCAGCGGGCCGTGATGCTGGCGCCGCGCGTCAGCGAGGCCGAGCGCGGCTACATCCAGGCGCTCGCCAAGCGGTACGGCGAGCCGGGCGACCCCAAGCGGCCGAGCCGCGCGGCGCTGGACTCGGCCTATGCCGGGGCGATGCGCGGCCTGTGGAAGCGCACTCCCAAGGACGCCGACGCCGGCACGCTGTTCGCCGAGTCGATGCTCGACCTCAATCCCTGGAACCAGTGGACCAACGACGGCAAGGCGAACGCCGGCACCGACGAGATCGTGGCGACGCTGGAGGCGGTGCTGGCGATGGCGCCGCTGTGCCCGGGCGCCAACCATTACTACATCCACGCGCTCGAGGCCTCGCCGCATCCCGAACGCGCCGTGCCCGCCGCCGAGCGCCTCGGCCGGCTGGTGCCGGACGCCGGACACCTGGTGCACATGCCGGGGCACATCCTCCACCGGGTCGGGCGCTACGCCGAGTCCGAGAAGATCAACGTGGACGCGGCGCGCGTGGACAGCCTCTACGTGGAGCGCTACCACCCGCAGAGCGTCTACCCGATGATGTACTACCCGCACAACGTGCACTTCATCTGGTCGTCGGCGTGCTTCGACGGCCACAGCGCCGCGGCGTTCGCGGCGGCCAAGCGCCTCGAGACCATGTGGACGCTGGACCTGGTCCACATGATCCCGCCCATCGAGTTCGTGTGCCCGACCACGGTCTACACCCTGGTCCGCTTCGGCCACTGGGACCAAGTGCTCCAGCAGCCCGCCCCGCCGGCCGAGCTGCGCTTCACCACCGGCATCTGGCACTACGCCCGCGGGCTCGCCTTCGCCGCGACCGGCAAGCTGGACCCGGCGGCCGCCGAGCACGACAGCCTGGCCGCCATCATCGCCGCGCTCCCGCCCGACGCCCCGGTCGGATTCAACTCCGCGGCGGCGGTGCTGCGCGTCGCCGGTGGCGCGCTCAAGGGCGAGATCGCCGCCCGCCAGGGCAAGGTGGACGAAGCGGTGGCGGCGTTCCGCGCCGCCATCGCCGAGGAGGACGGCCTCCACTACGACGAGCCGCCGGACTGGTACCTGCCGGTGCGCCAGCAGCTGGGCGCGGTCCTGCTCGCCGCCGGGCGCGCCGGGGACGCCGAGGCGGTCTACCGCGAGGACCTCGAGCACTACCGCGACAACGGCTGGTCGCTCTTCGGGCTCGCCCAGTGCCTGCGCGCGCGCAAGGCGACCGCCGAGGCGGCCGCGGTGGAGAAGCGCTTCGCCAAGGCCTGGGCCCACGCGGACGTGAAGCTCACCGCGTCACGGTACTAGGCTGGCGCGGCAGCCCCACGAACCGCGCGAGCGAGTCGTCCCAGACCTCCAATCGCGTGACCGGGTGGATCTCCCATCCGTTCACGCGCCGCCCGCGATCGAACACCCAGGCCGGGAGCGCGTCGCACCACACGTCGTAGAGGAGCCAGCCCGACAGCCGCGCCCGGCGCGGGCCCTTGGCCGGCGGCGCGGCGTCGCCGTGCCCCGCCCGCAGTGCGCCGGCGAGGCGCGCGAGCGACCAGCCCGGCGAGCCTCGGCGCCACCTGGGCGTGATCTCGGCCGTCACGTAGTGCGCGCCGGCGCCGGCCGACGGACTCGCGACCAGCTTCAGGTGGAAGTCGCCGTCGCGCGAGGACTCGATGCGCCGGACGTAGGCTTCGACCCGCACGCCCCGGCGCTCGAGCGGCGCGTACCCGGCGAGCGCGCGACGGACGGGCAAGCCGGGGAAGGCCTCGAGCGCCAGGTCTTCGCAAGTCGGTGGCGGCGTGTCCCGGTCCTTCATCGCGCGGAGATGCCGCAGCACCGGCGGCGCCAGCACGCCGCGGCCTTCGAGCGTCTCGGCGCCCGCCCAGAGTGCCAGGGCCGCGACCACGAGCCGGAGGGCGAGACGGCGCATCAACCGCCCGGCGCGGGGACGAGCGCCGGGCGCGCGGGGCGCCGGCGGGCCGCGGCGCGTCGCGACCCGACCTCCACGATGAACAGGCACTCGCGGTTGGTCGCGGGTCCGGGGGTCCCCACCTTTTCGCCCCGCGGGTTGTAGACGCCGATGCGGTGGCCGATGTAGCGCGGGTGCGCCACCTCGATGGCGCGCACCGCGCCCAACGCCTCGAGCATCGACCGCAGCGCCGGGAGCGGCAGATAGCCTTCGTCGTTGAACGAGACGATGAGATAGCGCGCCTTGAGGGCGCCCAGCACCTCGCGCAGCGCCGGCGCGATCGCCCCGCGCCGGTTGAAGGCACTCCCTCGCTCGCGTACGTCGGTGCGCTTCATCGCCACGCCGTAGACCTCGGGCTTGTCCCAGCGCGCCAGCGACTCCCACACGTGGTAGTTGCCGAGGTAGGAGTGCTGGTTGTAGGGCGGGTCGAGGTAGGCGAGATCGGCCTCGCGGCGCGCCGCCGCGGTGGCCGCCTCCAGGCACGACGCCGAGCCCGCGCCGTCGAGGAGCGCCGGCACGCGGAGCTTGAGCGGCTGGGACGAGCGCGCCGCCCAGCGCTTGAGGTAGGCCATCTGGACGCCGGTGGTCGAGTCGACCCGGTCGGCGGCCTCCATCAGGCTGGTGAGCGCGATCGCCTCCAGCGTGGGCTCCAAGGCCAAGCGGGCGATGCGCTCGCGGATGGCATCCACGCGGGCGCCGTTCTTCGGCTGCAGATACCGTGAGCGCACGCAGCAGGTCTCGGTGAACCACCCGGGCTCGCCCGGCAGCGCGTCCAGCTCGGCGATCAACCGCTCGGCGCGGGCCCGCCAGCGCCGCCGATCGGCCGCGACGTAGCAGGTGGCCAGCGTAGCGGCATAGGCGTTGTGGTCGTTGGCGTGCACGCGGTAGCCGCGGGCCTTGAGCGCGTGCCCGACCCGGGCGGTGCCCGAGAACAGGTCGAGCACGGTGCGGATCGGCGCCCCCGCGCCGGCGGCGCGGCGTGCCAGGCCGTCCACCTCGTCCAGGATGCGGGGCAGCAGCACCCGCTTGGAGCCCAGGTACTTGATCACAGGCCGCAGTCTAGAGGGACAGGTGGGTCCGGGCCAGCCGTCGCTCCCGGTGCCCGCCCGTGTCCATTCGTGGGACGCGGCCGTCCCACGAGCCGGCGGCCGCCGCACGGACTTTTCATGAGTCAGCACCCCGCGCCTCGGGGTGGACAGGCCGCCACCGGCTGCGTCACACTCGTCCGTCATGATCGATCCTCGCCCGGTCCTGGGACGCGCCCTCCTGTGCGCGATGCTCGCCGCGCTCCCCGCGGCGCTCGCCGCGGCGGACGGCGCCGTGCCCGCATCCGCCCCGGTGCCGGTCGCCAGCATCCCCGCCGGCGGCTCGAGCCGCTTCACCTGAGCGGGAGCGGCCTGCGGCCCCTCGACGCCCGTGCCGGCGGCGGAGTTCCTGATCCAGCACCTGAGTCGTACCCTGTGGGATCCGGTGAATCCGCGTCAGCTGGGCTCGCTCGACTCGACGCTGCGTGCCCGCGTCAACGGCGAGATCTACCGCTTCGCCACGGCCGCGACGTTGGCGCGGTTCCAGCGCGAGCCGCGACGCTGGTGCGGCGTGGTGCGTGATCCGGTGTGCGGGATCTGCTTCATCCCCGAGCGGTCCTCGCCGTCGATCGAGTGGGTGGACGGCCCCTACTTCTTCGCCTGCGACTCCACGCGCACCGAGTTCTGCCGCAACCCGGTGCTCTACGCCATCGAGCGCGACTACTGATCGTCCGGGGACGGCTGCGGCGGCCGCGGCGCTGGACCGCCACATCCCGCCTTCCCCGCGCCAGACGTGGTCGCGCCGCTCCGACGCCGCGACCCCCGCGCTTGAGCGTCGGCGCGGCGTAGGGCAGAGTCGCGGGCCATGGACGCCGCCACCGCCCTGCCCGCCCCCGGCGCGCCGCGGCGGCGCCTGCCGCTCGCCGCCCCCGAGCGCCTGCTGCTCGTCCTGCTGGCGTTCATCCCGCTCGCCGCCCTCGCGGCCTGGCTCGACTGGGGTGCCGTGACCGTGTTCGCGTTCGCCGGGCTCGCGATCGTCCCGCTCGCGGGCCTGATGGGCGGCGCCACCGAGCGGCTCTCGGCGCGGCTCGGCCCCGGCGTCGGCGGCCTGCTCAACGCCACCTTCGGCAACGCGGCCGAGTTGATCCTCGCCCTGGTCGCCCTGCAGCAGGGGCTGTTCGACGTCGTCAAGGCGAGCCTCACCGGCTCCATCATCGGCAACATCCTGCTCGTGCTGGGCGGGTCGATCTTGTTGGGCGGGCTGGGGCGCGAGAAGCAGGTGTTCGACCGCGCGGCCGCCGCCGCGGGCGCGACGCTGCTGGCGCTGGCCGCCGTGGGCCTGGTGGTGCCGGCGGTCTTCCACCTGGTGGCCGACGCGGCGGTCCGGGGGGCGATGTTCACGCCAGAGCGCGAGACGGCCTCCGAACACTCGCTGTCGCTGCTCATCGCCATCGTCCTGTTCGCCGCCTACCTGCTGAGCCTGGTGTTCTCGCTCAAGACCCATCGCCACCTCTACGCCGGCCAGGCCCACGCCGCGCCCGCGCCGGCCGGGCCGGCGCCGTCCGTGGGACGGGCCGCCGTGACGCTGGCGATCGCGACCGCCCTGGTGGCGTGGATGAGCGAGCTGCTGGTGGGCGCGGTCGAGGAGACGGCGGCCGTCGCCGGCGTGAGCGAGGTGTTCGTCGGCGTCGTCGTGGTCGCCATCATCGGCAACGCCGCCGAGCACTCGACCGCCATCCTGATGGCGATGAAGAACCAGATGGACCTGGCCCTCCACATCGCCATCGGCTCGAGCATCCAGATCGCGCTGTTCGTGGCGCCGGTGCTGGTGTTCGTGTCCTATTGCCTGCCGGGCGGACCGATGGACCTGCGCTTCACGCCCTTCGAGGTGCTGGCGGTCGGCGTGGCGGTGGGCGCGGTGAGCCTGGTCTCGCAGGACGGCGAATCGAACTGGCTGGAGGGGGCGTTCCTGGTCGCGGTGTACCTGGTGCTGGCGATCGCGTTCTTCTACCTGCCGTGAACGGAGGCGCCCGATGAACACGCTGCTCTACTTCGTGGTGATGGCGGCCGCCTTCATGGGGCTGTCGCAGGTGCTGCCGGGATTCCGGGTGACGGGCTGGGTGCCGGCGCTCTTCGGTGCCGTCGTCCTGGCCGCCGTCAATGCCATCGTGAAGCCGATCCTGTTCGTGCTCACGCTGCCGCTCACCCTCGTGACCCTGGGGCTGTTCCTGCTGGTGCTCAACGCCCTGATGCTCCAGCTCACCGCCTGGATCGTCCCGGGCCTGCGCGTGGGTGGCCTGGGCACGACGATCATCGCCGCCCTCATCCTGAGCGCCGTCGGCATGGTGTGGAAGTCGGCGACCAAGGAGTCGAAGGCGAAGGACTGAGCGGCCGCTTGCGGCGAGCCGATCGGGCCCGAGGGTCCCCGTGCCCCGCGGGCGGGCGCTCTGGTACCCTGCCGGCAAGGAGGGGCACGCCATGGCCATGACCGCACGCACCACCGCGTCGGACGGACTCATCCGTCGGCTCGACCAGGCCGTCGCCACCCAGGACGTCGATCAGCTGTGCGGCGAGGTCAAGCGCGCCCTGATCGACGCCGTGGGCGCCGGCGCTCCGATCCTCGATGCCGCCTTCCTCGCGCCCGCCCCCGAGCGCTACGCGCGCCGGCTGATGCACCGCGACCCGGCCGGGCGCTACAGCGTGGTGGTGATGGTCTGGGACCGCGGGCAGGGCACGCCGCTGCACGACCACGCCGGCGTCTGGTGTGTCGAGTGCGTCTACCGCGGCCGCATCCGGGTCACCTCGTTCGACCTGGAGGGCGATGCGGCGGCCGAGCGCCTGCAGTTCACGCCCGAGTCGGTCGTCTTCGCGGGGGTCGGCGAGGCCGGGCACCTGATCCCGCCCTTCGAATACCATATGATCGAGAACCCCGACGCCACGCCCGCGGTGACCATCCACGTCTACGGCGGCGAGCTGACGTGGTGCAACGCCTTCCATCCGCTCGATGGCGGCGGCTACCGCCGCGAGCGGCGCACGCTCAGCTACACCGAGTAGCCGGCGGCGCGGCGCTACCGACCACCGATGCGCCGCGTGCTGACGCCCCTGCTCCCGGGCCTGCTGCTCACCGTGGCGCTGGCCACCGCCGGGTTCTGGCTCGCCGACCTGGCGTGGGTCAAGAGCACGCTGCACGTGAGCGCGCTGCTGCTGGTCATCCTCATCGGCATGCTGTGGAAGTCGGTCCTCCCCGAGCCGCCGGCGGTGATCCCCGGCATCCGCCTGGCGCAGCGGCCGATTCTGAGGTGGGCCGTCGCGGGCCTCGGGCTCCGGCTCAGCATCGCCGAGCTGTGGAAGATCGGCGGCCCCGCGCTGGTGGTGGTCATCTTCTCGACCTTCGCCGCACTGCTCTTCGGCTGGTGGATCGCCCGGCGGCTCGGCGTCAGCGAGAAGCTGGCGCTGCTGCTCGGCGTCGGCGGGGCCATCTGCGGCGCCTCGGCGGTGGTCGCGGCCGACACCGTGGTCCAGGGCGAGCGCCGCGACTCGGCGCTGGCGATGGGCGTCATCACCTTGCTCGGCACCGCCGGCATCGTGCTCTACCCGCTGCTGGCGCACACGCTCGGGATGCGCGAGTTCGTCTACGGCGTGTGGGACGGCGCCAGCCTCCACGAGATGGCGCAGGTGGTGGCCGCGGCCTCCGGCGTCAGCAACGAGGCGGTGCGTGTCGCCACGGTGGTCAAGCTCGCGCGCATCAGCCTGCTGGCGCCGGTGGTGCTCTACCTGGGCTGGTCGCTGCGCCACCGCCACCTCGAGGCCGGCAAGGCCAAGGTGGCGCCGGTGCCGTGGTTCCTGGTCCTGTTCGTCCTCTTCGCCGGCCTCAACTCGACCGGCTTGATCCCCGCCGCCTGGCTCGACCTGGTCCGCCGCGGCGACCTGTGGCTCCTGTGCGTCGGGATGGCCGGCGTCGGCCTGCAGACCGGCTTCTCCGACCTGCGCCAGGCCGGGATGCGCCCGATCGTGGCGGGAGCGCTCCAGTGGGCGCTCCTCTCGACGCTGGCGTACGGGCTCGCCACCTGGCTCTGCCGCTGAGGGCGGGCGAACCCCACCACCGCACCGCGCCGTTCGCCGGCTCGCGCGCAGCGCGCCGCCCGCCGGTTTTGACACGCGCGCCGCGCGTGCTAGCCTGCAGTCACCTCCCATGTTCCAGCAGCGCGATGTCCACGCCGAGGAGGCGCGCGCATGTCCCCTGAGCCGCAACGTAAGTTGAGCAGCAGCGCGGGCGTCGCGCCGGCGGCGGCCCCGAGCTACCGGCCCGCCACCTGCACCCCGCCCGGCGCCTGGCGTGGCGCGGGATACGGCCAGCCCTTCGGCGCCACCGAGCGCACCGACACCTGGTGGCTCATGCCGCTGGCCCAGGCCTTGGGCCTCGGGCTCCTCGGTCTATACGCCACCTGGGCCGCCTTCCAGGGCGCCCATTACGAGTTCGGCAACTACCTCTCGCCGTTCTACTCGCCGCTGCTCAAGCCCGCGTGGTGGCCGATCTCGCCGGCGTTCCTCATCCTGTGGATCCCCGCCGGCTTCCGCGGCACCTGCTACTACTACCGCAAGGCCTACTACCGGGCGTTCTTCGCCGACCCCTCCGCCTGCGCGGTGGGCGAGCCGCGCAAGGGTTATCGCGGCGAGGTCGGGTTCCCGTGGGCGATCCAGAACCTGCACCGCTACTTCATGTACTTCGCCTCGATCCTGCTGGTGTTCCTGTGGTGGGACGTGATCCGGGCGTTCATCTTCACGGACCCGGACGGCTCGCACTACCTCGCGATCGGCGGCGGCACGCTCGCGATCCTCGCCAGCAACGCGCTGCTCACCATGTACTCGCTCTCCTGCCACTCGCTGCGGCACCTGGTGGGCGGCAAGCTCGACTGCTTCTCGTGCGCGGTCGCGGGCGGCCCGCGGCATGGGGCGTGGAGCCGGTTGAGCGCCCTCAACGCGCACCACATGGGGTACGCGTGGTGGAGCCTGTTCGCGGTCTGCTTCGCCGACTTCTATGTGCGCATGTGCTCGATGGGCGTCTTCCATGACCCCATGTTCGTCACGTTCCGGCACCTGTTCGACTACGCGCCCAAGATCAGCCACTTCCTCCTCTGAGGCGCCGGAGAGCGACCACACTATGGAACCCTTCGATACCCACGAGCACGAGGTGCTGGTGATCGGCGCCGGGGGCGCCGGGCTGCGCGCCGCGATCGAAGCCTCGGCGATGGGCTGCTCGGTCGGCCTGGTGACCAAGTCGCTGCTCGGCAAGGCGCACACGGTGATGGCCGAAGGCGGCATCGCCGCGGCGCTGGCCCACCTCGATCCGCAAGACGGCTGGCAGACGCATTTCCAGGACACGATGAAGGGCGGCTCGTTCCTCAACCACTGGCGCATGGCGCAGCTCCACGCCCAGGAGTCCCCCGATCGCGTGCGCGAGTTGGAGCAGTGGGGGGCGCTGTTCGACCGCACGCCGGACGGACGCATCCTGCAGCGCGCCTTCGGCGGGCACACCTGGAAGCGCCTCGCCCACGTCGGCGACCGGACCGGCCTCGAGATGATCCGCACCCTTCAAGACCGCGGCGTGCATCAGGGTCTCGACGTCTACATGGAGTTCACGGTGACCAAGCTGTTCACCGACGGCGGCCGCATCGCCGGAGCCCTCGCCTACCGGCGCGACACCGGGCGCTTCGTGCTGTTCCGCTGCAAGGCGATCGTCATCGCCACCGGCGGCGTGGGCAAGGCGTACCAGGTCACCTCGAACTCCTGGGAGTACACCGGCGACGGGCAGACGCTGGCCTTCGAGGCGGGCGCCGAGCTGATCGACATGGAGTTCCTCCAATTCCACCCGACCGGCATGGTGTGGCCGCCGGGCGTCATGGGCCTGCTCGTGACCGAGGGCGTGCGCGGCGAGGGCGGCATCCTGCGCAACAGCAAGGGCGAGCGGTTCATGTGGAAGTACCTGCCCGAGGCGCGGCGCCACGAGTACGCGGCCGACGAGGCGGAGGCGCGGGCGTGGCTCGATGCCGCGGTCGAGGGCCAGCAGACCGAGGCGCGGCGCCCGCCCGAGCTCTCGACGCGCGACAACGTCTCGCGCGCCATCTACACCGAGGTGCGCGAGGGCCGCGGCACGCCGCACGGCGGCGCGTTCCTCGACATCAGCTACATGCCCGCCGAGCGGATCAAGAAGAAGCTGCCCTCGATGTACCACCAGTTCAAGGAGCTGGCGGACGTGGACATCACCGCCACGCCGATGGAGGTGGGACCGACCACCCACTACATGATGGGCGGCGTGCGCGTGGAGCCCGACACCGGGGCCGCCACGGTGCCCGGCCTGTTCGCGGCCGGCGAGGCGTCGGCCGGCATGCATGGCGCCAACCGCCTCGGTGGCAACTCGCTCTCCGACCTGGTCGTGTTCGGCCGGCGCGCGGGCGCGGGGGCGGCCTATTACGCGAAGGGGCTCACCGCCACGCCGCGAATCCCGGACGCCGAGATCGAGGCCGAGATGCGCGGCCTCTTGAGCCCCTTCGAACGCGCGAGTGGCGAGAGCCCCTACGAGGTGCACCGGGCGCTGCAGGAGTGCATGGGCACCAACGTCGGCATCTTCCGCATCGAGAAAGACCTCGAGACTGCGCTCGCGACCCTCGCCACGCTCAAGCAGCGGGCCGCGCGCGTGCGGGTCGAAGGCGGACGGACCTACAACCCCGGCTGGCACCTGGCGCGCGACCTGCGGAACATGCTCGTGGTCTCGGAGGCCATCACCCGCAGCGCGCTGCTGCGCAAGGAGAGCCGCGGGGCGCACTCGCGCCTCGACTACACCGGCCTGGATCCGGCGCTCGGCAAGGTGAACATGTGCGCCAAGAGATCCGGCGACGGGATGCAGGTGGGCCCGACGCCGCTGCCCGAGATGCCGGCCGAGCTCAAGGCGCTCTTCGACGCGGCGCCGCAGCCGGCGGGGAAGGCGACATGAGCGCCGGCGCCGTGGCCGGGGCGATCGCGGGCGCCACGGCCGGGGCGGCCGCGGCGGCGGCGGGCGCCCGGGTGAAGGCCGAGGCCACGACGGCGAAGCGCGAGGCGGTGCTGCGCGTCTATCGCGGCGATGCCTCGGGCGGCCAGGAGGTCGAGTACCAGGTCCCGGTCGAGACCGGGATGGTGGTGCTGGACGCCATCCACTGGATCCAGGCGCACCAGGCACCGGATCTGGCGGTGCGCTGGAACTGCAAGGCCGCCAAGTGCGGCTCGTGCAGCGCCGAGGTCAACGGCAAGCCCGCCCTCATGTGCAAGAGCCGCATGGAGCGCTTCGCTCCGGGCGAGCCCATCGTGGTGCGGCCGATGAAGACGTTCCCGATCATCCGCGACCTGGTGACCGACGTGTCGTGGAACTTCGAGGTCAACCAGCGCATCCCGCCCTTCCAGCCGCGCGCCGGCGCCGAATGGAAGTGGCAGCAGCACGACGTGGACCGCGCCCAGGAGTTCCGCAAGTGCATCGAGTGCTTCCTGTGCCAGGACGTGTGCCACGTGCTGCGCTCGCACGAGCTCAAGCACCAGTTCGCCGGGCCGCGGTTCCTGGTGCGCATCGCCGGGCTCGAGATGCATCCGATCGACGGCGTCGACCGCACGCCGTTCCTCAAGGACTCCGCCGGCATCGGCTTCTGCAACATCACCAAGTGCTGCACCGAGGTGTGTCCGGAGGACATCCACATCACCGACAACGCCATCATCCCGCTCAAGGAGCGGGTGGTCGACCGGTTCTACGACCCGGTGCAGATGGTGTGGCGGGCGATTACCGGGAAGTAGGAACTGCGGCCGCGGAAATGCGCGGCCAGAGTGACAGCGCGCACCCGAGAACCTCCCCGACCGTCCCGCGGCGAGCAGGGCCGAATCGCGAGTGCTTCGAGGAACCTGCCCCCCTACCGGACTAGCGCGGGGCGACGTATTCGATCACGGCTCCGCCACGTCGGGCGGGGATCCCTCGACACTCACGACGCCTGGCGCCCAGAGCTGAACCAGGCCGCCCTGTGGCCGCCCGCCCACGCGGGCGAAGTCCCCGCACGCGTCGACGGTACTTCCATTCGTCGCCAACCTCAACCCATAGCCAGGCCCGTGACCTTGGGCGACGACTGCGGCTGCCCCGTCGTGACATCCAGCGGCACCGCCCTGCCGGTCGGCGGCCCCACCTGCTGCGCGCATCGCCGGGTGAGGCGAGCGCCGTGGTGCGCGACGGCACTTCGATCTGAAGGTCGAGCCGGTCGAGGGCCGGCCCGCTCACTCGCGCGGCGTCGCGCGCGAAGTCGGTCGCGTGCACCGGCACGGCGCTTCGGGTGCCCCAGCCAGCCGCACGGGCA
>VBPB01000044.1:650-3384 GCA_005893365.1 Candidatus Eiseniibacteriota bacterium | reverse complement strand
GTTTCGGCGAGGTTTCTTGCCCGGGGGCATGGTGCTAACGTGTGGTTTCCGGGGTCGGCCCTCGGAACGTGGTCGTTCGATGTCCGGTCCTGGAGCCCCTCTGCCACCATGCTGGCTGCCGGTACCCATTTGGGCCCCTACGAGATCCTCGTCCCGCTCGGCGCCGGGGCCATGGGCGAGGTCTACCGCGCCCGCGACAGCCGCCTGCACCGTGACGTGGCGGTCAAGATCCTGCCCGAGCAGTTCACCGACGACCGGGAGCGCCTGAAGCGCTTCGAGCAGGAGGCGCACGCCGCCGGCCGGCTCAACCATCCGAACATCCTGGCGATCCATGACGTCGGAACCCAGAACGGCACGCCTTACGTGGTCTCGGAGCTGCTCGACGGCCAGACCCTTCGCGAGCGGCTGGAGTCCGGCGCCTTCCCTGTGCGGCGGGCGGTGGAGCTGGCGCTTCAGATGGCGGAGGGTCTGGCCGCGGCACACGACCACGGGATCACCCATCGCGACCTCAAGCCCGAGAACCTGTTCGTCACCCGGGACGGGCGGCTCAAGATCCTGGACTTCGGGCTCGCCAAGCTCACACGCCCCGAGGGCGATGGGGCGGACAAGGGCGGCTTCTCGGTGATCGGGAGCCTCACCGAGAGTCGCACGATCGTGGGCACGGCAGGCTACATGGCGCCCGAGCAGGTGCTGGGCGAGACCGCGGACCACCGCTCGGACCTGTTCGCGTTCGGCACCATCCTCTACGAAATGCTGACCGGCAAGCGGGCGTTCAAGGGCGCCTCAGGCGTGGAAACGATGGCCGCCATCCTCAACTCGGAGCCGGGCCCTCCGACCGACGAGCGGGCCGAGATCCCCCCGGCCCTGGACCGGATCGTCGCCCGCTGTCTCGAGAAGGACCCGGTGCGGCGCTTCCAGTCGGCGCACGACCTGGCGTTCGTGCTGGCCTCGATGCTCGAGGCCCCGACGGCGGCACGCGAGGAGAGGCGAGCCCGCATCAGCCCCGGGCGCCTGGCCTGGGCGGCGGCGGGCGTGGCGCTCGGCGCGGGGCTGGCCCTGCTGGTACCGCGGCTCCTCCGGCATGCGCCGGAACCCGAGGTCGGCCGGTTCTCGCTCGCGATCCCCGAAGGGACCACGGTCAACGGGAACGGGGGCGATGTCGTGATCTCCCCCGACGGGCGGATGGTGGCGCTGGTGGCCATCGACTCTGCCGGCGTGCAGCGCCTCTGGATCCGGTCAATCGACTCGCTCGGGACGCGGATGCTCCCGGGCACGGAAGAGGCGAACCTTCCGTTCTGGTCGCCCGACAGCCGCTTCGTCGCATTCTTCGCCAACGGAAAGCTTCTCAGGATTCCGTCGACAGGGGGCGCGGTTCAGGAGATCTGCGACGCGCCGTCGGGGCGCGGCGGATCGTGGAGCCGCCGGGGCGAGATCGTGTTCGCTCCCGGATCGTCCGGGGCGCTGTTCAGGGTTCCCGCCGCCGGCGGCGAGCCCATCGCGGTCACCCGCCTCGATTCGACCCGTCACGAGACCGGACACCGCTTCCCGCAGCTCCTTCCCGATGGCCTCCATTTCCTGTTCGCCGCCTTACCGGGGCGGCACGGCACCTTCGACGTGGACGTCAGCGGGCTCGACGCGAAGCCGGTGCGCAGGCTCATGAGCGCAGAGTCGACCCCCATCTACGTGCCCCCCGGTTGGCTCCTCTTCTCGCGCAGCGGGCAGTTGGTGGCGCAGCGCTTCGATCCAAGGAGTCTTCGGCTCCGGGGGGACCCCACACCCATCGGGGAAGCCGGCGCGCATTCGACATTCGACTCTGAGCCCGCGGTGTCCGCCTCCGCCACCGGGACGCTGGTGTTCCCGAAGGCCGGCCTGACGAATACCGAACTCGCGTGGTTCGACCTCGAAGGACACCGCCTCGGCACGGTTCCCATGCCGGCGGGTCATTACGTCAATCTTCAGATCTCGCCCGAGGGGCACAGGGTCGCCGTCGAACGACGGAACTCGGCCTCCTCGATGGACATCTGGGTCGCCGATCTGGCGCGGGGCCTGGCCACACGCATCATCTTCGAACCCGGGGTCAGCCTCGCGCCGGTGTGGTCTCCTGACGGGGAGGCGATCGTGTACAGCTCGAATCGCGCCGGACCCTACGACCTCTATGTGCGCAGGCGTTGCCCAAGTCCAGCGCAGCCTTCAAGGTGCCGCTCGTGTGGACCCGCGACGGGCGGTCCATCCTCGTGCAGTCCTTCGACGGCGCCACGAACTGGGACATCCTGCTCCTGACGCTCGAAGGCGAGAGGAAGACGACCCCGCTGCTTCGGGGGCTCGCGGACGAGGCGCTGGCCCTGCTGTCGCCGGACGGCCGCTGGCTCGCCTATATGTCCAACCAGTCCGGAAGCCCCCAGTTCTACGCGCAGCCTTTCCCCGGGCCCGGCGCGAAGTATCAGCTTTCCCTGCGCGGCGCATGCTTCGCCAGCACGGTCGCGAATCCGGCCTGGCTGCGGGGGGGAAAGGTGTTCGCGTACGTGGGGCCCGACTGCCTCACGCTCATGGCGGCGGACGTCACGGCGGATCCCGCCTTCCGGGCGACGACTCCCCGCCCACTGTTCCGGCTGCCAGACGGGGTCGAGGGTCTCGCCGCAACGCCTGATGGGGGTCGCCTGCTGGCGACGGTGCCCTCCGGTCGCGGGACACCGGCCACGGTCACGCTCGTGCTGAACTGGTCCGCAAGACTCGG
>VBPB01000044.1:0-486 GCA_005893365.1 Candidatus Eiseniibacteriota bacterium | reverse complement strand
CGACACCTGGCGCGCAAGCGTTGCCAGGCTGCGCTCCCCATCCGCTCGCGCCCAGATCACGGCGGCGAGGCCACTCAGGACCAGGGCGCGGCCTCGGGCGCGATCGAGCACGATCGTCCCCTGCGGCAGCGCCAGGGATCGCAGGCCCGCTCTGCGGAGCGGACGCGCGGACGGGGGCGCCGCCCGCGGTCCGGCCTCCTGGGCCGTGGCGTCATGGTCCAAGACCCGGAGGCCCGCTTCCTCCACGAGGACGGCGAGGGCGAGGAGCTGGTCGCCCTCGACGATCACGAGGCCGGCCTCCGTCCATTCGTGGAGGGCGTCCGCTGCCTCCGCCTCCGGCATCTCGAGGGCCTGGCCGGCGAAGCTCCGGATCTCCTGACGGCTTCGGACGCGGTCGCAGAATTCGTACAGACGCCGCATCCGGGGATTCAGCAGCCGGTGTCCGCCCGCTTCGGGTTCACGCTCGTCCCACAGGAGCAGACCATC
>VBPB01000043.1 GCA_005893365.1 Candidatus Eiseniibacteriota bacterium | reverse complement strand
GCTTGGGAGGCGGTGAGCAGCACGGCGAACAGAGCGGAGGCACGGACGACGAGACGAAGAGGACGCACGGCGACACCACGGGCGGCGGGCGATGCGGGGGCGATGGAGGGGGCGCGAGGGGGCGCGAGGGGGCGCGGCGCACGGCAGACCGCGAGCCGCAGGGTACCAAACGACGCCGACGACGCAACGCATGAATCCGACGCCGCCGCGCCCGCCCGAACGCGCTACCGCGCCCCCGTCCCCGGGAATTCCATGCGGGCCTCGTCCGAGATGCGCAGCTCGTCGATCAGCCCTTCGAACGCGTAGTAGGGCGTCTGGTCCGCCGCCGCGTCGAGGCGCAGCTCGCCGCTGAAGCTCGAGAGCCGGCGCGTGTCGAAGGCGTTGCCGATGAGCACCGGCGCCTCGCTGGTCTGGATGCGGCCGTGGATCGCGTACTGCGCGTCGAGGCTCCCGTCGATGAAGAACCGCACCAGCGCCCCGTCGTAGCTCACCGCCACGTGGGTCCAGCGCTCGAGCTGGAGGCGCCCCGCCGACACGAATCCCCGCGGCTGGCTCGCCTCCTGGGGCTGGAACGCGAACACCAGCTGTCCCGCCGTGGCGAGCGTCACGAAGGTCGCGTGGACCTGCGGGCCGGTCGTCGGCACCGCGGGCGGCCGGAGCTTGCGCCCGACCACGCCGAAGAGCCAGCTCTGCTGGTTGGCGTCCGGGTTCCAGCGCGCCGCGATCGGCGTGTCCTCGTACCGGCCGAACGCGTGCACCAGCACCCAGGCCTCGACGGTGAGCCCGCCGCGCGGGTCGAACGCCGGGTCGTTCGGCGCGTAGACGAACGAGTCGATGTCGCGGGCGAACTCGCGCGCGCTGCCGAAGCGGCCGTAGTTGACGTGCGTGCCGTAGCCCGCGGTGGCCTCGATCCGCGATGGCCCGGCGTCGGCGCAGCGGACGCCGGTCGCCTCGTCGAAGTGCCAGAGCGCCACCGTCGCCGAGTCCACGGCCGGCGCCGCCTGGCGGATGTCCGCCGGGTGGCTGCCCGCGCGCACGCACGAGAGCGCGAGCCCCAGGACCAGCGCCAGGACCAGCGCCGAGACCCGCCGGGGGCGAGGCCGCGGGGACCTCATGGCTTCGCTCCGGCGAGGCGGGCCAGCGCCGCGCGCGCGTCCGCCTCCGCCGCCCCATCGCCGAGCGCATGATACAACTCGACCATCTTGGTCAGCGCGGCACCATCGCGGGTATGGGGGATGGTGCTGCGCCACAGGCGGGCCGCCTGCTCGGGCTGCTGGGCGGCGAGCGCCGCCCAGCCCATGCCGACCTGGGCCGCCACGTTGCCGGGATCGAGGCTGAGCGCCTGGCGGTAGGCGTCGGTCGCCCGCCGCGGGTCGTTCTCGAGCAGGTAGACGTCGCCCAGCAGGACCGCGAGCGTGAGGTCGTCGGGCTTGATGCGCGCGGCCCGCTCCAGGTCATCGCGCGCCTCGTCGTAGCGGCCCTGGGCGCGCGCGACGTACCCCAGCGTGAACAGCGCGCGTGCGTCGCGCGGGTTGACGAGCAGCCGGGCGCGCGCGGTGTGGACCGCCTTCAGCGTGTCGTTGGCGAACCAGTCGGGCGCGGTCCCGAACGCCGGGCCGATCTCGTAGAGGATGCCCGGGTGCCCGGCGGAGGCGGCGCGCACCGCGAGCCCGGGCACCACGCCGGTGGTGTCGAGCAGGTAGAAGTAATCGGGGCGCAGCTCCGCCTCGGGCCAGGAGAAGTAGAGCCAGCGCACGCGCTGGGCGCGGGCGTAGTCGGCCAGGTCGGCCAGGGTGGTCGTGAACGGGAACGGCACCGGCTCGACGCCGCCGTGGAAGGCGATGTGCGGCTTGCGCGCGATCACCCGGTCGCCGGGGCGCGCCTCGGCGCGCAGCGTGCGGGCGCAGTCCAGGACCTCGACCGGGAGCTGGTCCACGACCCGCGCCTGAAGCCGGGCGGACGCCTGGGCGGCCATCGCCAGCGGGACCAGGGCCAGCAGCGGCTTGAGCGCCGGGATGGGCCCGCGCCGCAGCGCCAGCGCCAGGCGCGGCGAGGCGAAGCCGGCCGCGGCCAGCGCGGCGTAGAACGGGAGCAGCGGCAGCGAGTAGCGCTCCGAGTAGAAGACCGGCACCAGGACGAGGAACCCGAGGGCTAGGGCGAGCCACAGGGGCCACAGCCGCCGGAGCGCGCCGTCCCACGCCGCCAGCGCGACGCCGGCGAGGGCGGCGATCGCGACCGGCCAGCCCAGCAGCATCCGCGCGTCGAGGCGCAGGTGATCCCACAGGTTGAACAGCTCGCGCCGCGCCACCGCCCCCGGGTCCTTGGCGATCACGTCGGCCAGCGACTTGAACTGGGGCTGCATGAGCTTCTGGTAGTCGTCCCAGGGGATGCCCTTGGAGCGGGCGAACACGTCGTAGGCGATGTTGTGGTGGAGCTGGGAGGCGAACGTGCCGCCGTGGGCCAGCGAGTACAGTATCCACGGCACGACCGGGAGGGCGAAGCCGGCCACGAACCGCAGCGCCGCCCGCCCGCGACTTTCCTGATGTGTGCCGCCCGCGAGCAGCGCGACCAGCCCGGCCGGCAGCAGGGCGAGGGCGCTGTAGCGGGTGAGGAACGCCAGCGCCGCCACCGCTCCCGCCAGCAGGGCGGCGCGCGGCCGCGCGTGGACGAGCAGGAGCATCAGCGCCAGCGCCTGGAGGGCAAAGGCGAGCGCGTCGGTGGTGACCGAGTAGCCGTAGCGGAGCAGCGTGCCGTTGGTGACCAGGAACAGCACGGCCAGGAACCCGAGCCGCGCGTCGACCCGCCGGCTCAGCAGCCGGAACCACAACAGCACGCCCGCCACCGCGCACAGCACCGAGAGCAGCTCGGCCGCCAGGAACAGGTCGCGGACCACGCCGCCGGCCAGCGCCAGCGCCAGGTCGTAGACCGGCCCGACCACGCCGTAGCGCGAGGGATCGAGCTGGCCGTGCTGGATGGCCCGCGCGCCCTCGGCGTAGCCGCCGTAGAAGTCGGTCTCGGTGAAGTAGTCCCCGATCCGGTGGGGCCCGAACACCATGACCAGCAGGGCGACGCCGAGCAGGATCGCCACCGCGATGGCGGCACGGGTGAGGACCGGGGCCCAGGTGGGATCGAAGGCGGCCTCACCGTGCAGGGCGAAGACGGCCGCGGCCTTGCGCGGGGCGGGCGGGCGCCGGCTCATGCGGGACGATTGGTGCGTTGAGTTGGTGCGTTGAGTGGTGCGTTGAGTGGTGCATGGAGGGGTGCATGGAGCGGCGCATCGATGGGGCTGGGAGGGAGGCGACATGCCCCCCGAGTCTACCCCACGTCCCGCGTCGCTACTTCTTGCTCGGGAACGACCAGCCCAGCACCAGACCGATGTGCCGGCCGCCGGCGTCGATCTTCTCGCCGGAGGTGTTGGGGACGAAGTCGTAGCCGCCCACGCGTGCGCGCACCTCGCCGCGTTCGGGGAACTCCATCCTGGCCTTCGAGAGACGTCCGGTGAGCCCCATCTGGAAGCGCGGGCCGAGGCGCCGGTAGAGCCCGCCGCCCACCCAGTAGCCGAAGGCCGCGTGGCGGCCGCGCACCGTGGGCCCGGGCACGCCGAACTGTCCCGCATTGGGATCGCTCATCTCGGCGATCATGCTGCCGCGCACCCAGGCGCCGCCGCCGCCCAGGTAGGGCGACCAGCCCTTCACCGTGAAGATCTCGAGCGTGCTCACGCGCCGCCGCACGTCCGTGGTCGGGAGGCTGAAGATGGGGATCTCGTGGAAGCGCTGGACGCCGTCGTCATAGCAATGGAGGACGTCCAGGGCGATCATCACCGGCCAGTTCGAGCGCCCCCACGCCACCTCGACCCCCAGGGCGGGCTGCTGGCCGCGCGGCGTCTCGAGCGTGTCGCCGAACGCGTCGGTGTAGGGTGCGGCCTGGAACCAGGGGCTCGTCAGGCGCTTGCCGCCGAGCGTGAAGTTGATGCTGCCGACGTTCGTGGCGGCCGAAGCGGCGCCGGCCATGAGGACGCCGGCCAAGACGAGACTGGTCAGCGCGCCGCGGGCGGCGCACGACGGGACCCTGGACATCGATAGCTCCCCCCAAGGACGCGCAGGACGCGCCCGGACGGCCTGCGATGGTGACGATAGGGGGGCGAATCTGCGGCCGGGCGCGGTCCCAAGTCAAGCCCGGGGGCTCATGGGTCCAGGCTGGCGCGCGCGGCCGGCTGGGGACGGCCCCGCGCGGGGGGCGAAGGGCGGGGCGCCCCGGTGGGGGGAAACGCACGAGGCGGTGAAGACTGGCTTCACCGCCTCGGCTTGCCGGGTCAGTCAGGCGTGGTGGGGAGGACCGCCTACCGCCCGCGGCGACGGCGCAGGGTCGCGCCCAGCGCCATGAGTCCCATCGAGGCCATCGCCATCGTGCCGGGCTCGGGGACCGGCGCGGAGGCGCCGTCCGTCACCGGGGACTCCGACGGCGCGATGATGCCGGTCACCCCAGGGGGGTCGGACACGTCGTTCAGCGAGATCGGGCTCGGGGGAAGCAGCCCCATCGACTTGTCGCTGCCCACGAACGTGCCTGGCTGCACGTAGGCGAAAGCAGGGGTGGCCGCCAGGGCCATCAGCACCAACAGGGTCAGGACTCGTTTGCTCATTTCACAGCTCCTCTCGGCTCTTGCTTCATAGCTGACGACTCACAAGCGCAAGTCGTGTACCATTGTGCCGAAGGAGGGCTCAAGTGGATGCACCGCACCGCCTAAGGCCAGCTCGCCGAGGTGGCAGACACTCCGGAGCGGCCTTGGAACACCCCGGATCCGTAAGGGGTCCCGACGCCTGGAGCCGCCGATGAGCCCCGAATCGATGGCGCCTTCGGACCGGGTCCTCCTCGAGCTGCTGAGCGTGCGGCCGGTGATCGCGATCGTCGGTGCCTCCTCGCGCACCGAGCGCGCGAGCCACACGGTCATGCGCCGGCTCATCGAGGAGGCCTACCTCGTGGTCCCGGTCAATCCCAACGAGACCGAGGTGCTCGGACGGCGCTGCTATCCGGACCTGCGCGCCATCCCGCATCGCGTCGACCTGGTGGACGTCTTCCGGCGCGTGGAGGCGACCCCCGAGGTCGCGCGCGCCGCGGTCGAGGTGGGCGCCAGCATCCTGTGGCTCCAGCTCGGCGTCATCAACGCGGAGGCGGCCCGCATCGCGCGGGCGGCGGGGGTGATCGTGGTGATGGACCGCTGCACGCTCATCGAGCACGAGCGCCTGATCGGCATGCCGTTCCCGCGGCCGGTCCCCGACCCCGAGCCGCCCGATCCGGTGGGCCTGTGCGGCGACTGCCGCCACGCGCGCACGGTGCCGACGGCGGCGGCCAGCTACTGGCTCTGCCAGCGCTCGGCCGACGATCCGTCGTTCCCGAAGTACCCGCGACTCCCGGTCGACGCCTGCCGCGGCTTCGCCTGGATCGAAGAGGGCCGCCCGAAACCGTGAGGCCCCGCGAGGCGTCACGCCTCACGGGGCCTTACGGGCGGGTGGCCGGCGCGCTTACGGCAGCACGATCAGGCGCGTGAGGCGGGTCAGGCCCGGCGTGCTGAAGCGGGCGAAGTAGAGTCCGGCCCGCACCGGGGCGCCCGCGTCGCTGAGCGCCCCCCAGCGCACCTGATAGCGATCGGCGTCCTGCGTGCCCGAGACCAGCTCGGCGACCCGGCGTCCCGAGAGGTCGAAGATGCCGAGGGTGACCGGGGCCGGCGCCGGCAGGTCGTAGGCGAAGATCGCCTCGCGCGTGAGCGGGTTGGGGTGCGGCGGGTAGAAGGCCAGCACCTTGGGCACGTCGCGCGCCGGGACCCCCACCGGGCCCGAGAGCGGGCGGGCGTGGAGCGACACCACCAGGTCGGAGGCGGCCGCGGCACCGGGCAGCGCCTCGTCGGTGCTGGCGAAGGTGAGCGTGGCGTCGTAGTTCTGGTCGAGGTTGGCGCCCGCGTCGTTGAAGTGGAGGTTCCAGGTCTTGCCGGTGCCCGCCAGCAGCGTCGGGCTGAAGCCGCCGACGATCGAGAAGCGCCCGTCGCCGCCGACGATGGCGGCGCCGTTGACCGAGAGCCGCGCCCGCAGCGCGTCGTAGCCCTTGTCATGAACGCGCACGGCATGGTCCGCGAACCCGCCGAGCTCGTGCATGCCGAAGTCGACCGACGCGGCGGTCTGGATCGACGCCGAGTCGAGCGAGGCGACCGCATGGTCGAGGACGGTGCCCGAGAGCGGCACGTTCTTGACCGGCAGGTCCACGTCGTCCGAGTTGACCGCCAGGTTGCCCGAGCGCGTCCCGCGCGTCGACGTATCCATCCCGATGGCCTGGAGCGTGGCCGGATCGCCGACCGCCTGCTCGAATCCGCCGCCCGGGGCGGTGAAGCCCGCCGGGGCCGAGAGGGTGTAGGAGAGCGCGTCGGCCGGGGCGGTGGCGCCGTTCGCGACCGCGAGGTTCTGGCTCGCCGTGGCGCCGACGATCACCGAGCCGAAGGCGAGCGAGGCGTCCGTCACCACCTTGGCCGGCACCTGGATGGTGAGCACCACCGGCAGGTGGTCCGAGGCGTCGTGGAGCGCGTTGGCGACCGCGATCCCCACCATGCCGTTCGAGCCGCCCGCGTTGATGTCGGTGTTGTACTTCGAGCCGTCGTTGCCGTAGGTGTAGGGCATCGCGCCGTCGGCCTGAGTGAGGTCGGGGAGGTAGTCGAGGCCCTGGCCATCCACCATGCTGAGCGAGGAGAACCAGATGTCGAACCGGTCGTCCATGCCGCCGCCGGAGAAGTTGGGCTGGCAGCCGGTGTTGCAGGGGCACTGGGTGTCGAACAAGGCAAAGCCGGAGTTCGAGTGCCAGTTGGCCCCGGGCGTGCCCAGGCCATAGGCGAGCAGCGGATCCCGCATGCGGCCGTCGTCATCCAGTTGATGCTCGGTGAGGCGGACGTAGCCGCCCTCGAACGCCCCGTAGAAGTTGAAGTCGCCGCCGAGCAGGATGTTGCTGCCCGCGGGGGCCGCGTTCATGCTGTTCCGCAGATCGGTGCACTCGAGGCGTCGGACCGTCGAGTCGGAGTTGCACGGCTGCGGGCTGCAGGGGACCGGGGAGCCCGCCTTGGTGTGCTCCGAGTAGAGGCGGAACTGGGCGGCCGGGGCCGAGTAGCCCACGGGCGTCACCGTCACCAGGAGCACATCGCGCGGCCCGGCGGTCTGGATCGTGGTCGGCGCGCTGAGCGACACCTTGGCCGGCTTGTAGAAGACCGCCCCGCCCTCGGTGCCGAACAGGAATGTCCAAGCGGTCGCGGACCACTGCCCGGGTTCCACCACCCCGAGGACGTTGGTGAGGAACGAATCCCGGCCGGCCGCCGAGTCGAGCTCCTGGGCGATGAGGACGTCGGCGTTGATGTTGGCCATCACCGTCCGGAAGTTCGGCTGGCGCGCCGAGAGGACGTTCTGCGGGTACTGCTGGAAGTTCCAGGTGACGATCCGCAGGGCATGGGCCGGAGGCGCAGTACACGTCGCGGCCAGCGCCGCGAGCGCCAGCGCGCGGCCGACCCTCCACCGGTGCAGGGGCATGGATACTCCGTCGCTCGAGGGTGGGCGCCCGGCAGGGGGGCCGCTCTCGCGGCAGCCGGTGGGCATCTCAAGGGTTCGTATCGACGCAAGGATTGTAGGCCCCGGCCCGGCGCCCCCGCAACCGGTCCCGAGCGCCGCGAGCCTTGGAAACGGCCGCGGCCGGGGCTGTTCCCCGGCCGCGGCGAAGACCGCCTCAGCGCCGCGCTAACGCAGGAGGGCCAGGCGGGCGAGGCGCGCCGGCTCGCCGGCAATGCTCAGGCGGACGAAGTAGAGCCCGGTGCCCAGGCTGGTACCCCCCTCGGCCTGACCCGACCACGGATAGCGGTACTGCCCGGCCGGGAGCGTCCCCTGGGCCAGCGTCGAGACCCGGCGGCCGGCCAGGTCGAAGATGGCGAGGCTCAGATCGGCCGCGTGCGCCAAGTCGAACTGGACCGTGGTCTCGTCCGTGACCGGGTTGGGGGCGGGCGGATAGAGCCGGGTCACGGTCGGCACGATGTGGCCGCCCGGGACCCCCACGGCCCCGCTCGACACCTTGGCGTGGAGCGCCACCGTGAGCGCCGGCTGGGCGGCGGCGCCCGGGAGCGGCTCATCGGCGCTGGCGAAGGTCAGCGTGGCGTCGTAGTCGACGTCCTGCGTCGCACCCGCGTCGTCGAACTGCACGGTGTAGGTCTGAGCGACCCCCGCCACCAGCGCCGGCGAGAACCCGCCGACGATCGAGAAGCGGCCGTCGCCGCCGTCGATGGTGGCGGACGTCACCGACAGCCGGGCGCGCGACGCGTCGTAGCCCAGGTCGTGCACGCGCGCCATCAGCGTCGCGAAGCCGCCCTGGGCCTGCGTGCCGAAGTCGAGCGTCTGCGACAGCAGCGCCGCGGTCGAGTCGAGCGAGGCCTGGGCGTGCTCCAGCACGGTGCCCGAGAGCGCCACCGAGGCGGTCGGATGGTCCGGGTCGTCCGACGTGACGGTGAGCGAGCCGGACTTGGCGCCCGAGGTCGCGGTCGCCATGCCGATGGCGTGCGAGGCCGCCGGGGCGCCCGCGGCGAGGCTGAAGCCGCCGCCCGGAGCGGTGAAGCCGGCCGGGGCCGCCAGCGAGTAGTCCAGCGCGTCGGCCGGGGCGACGGCGGGGTTGGACACCGACAGGTTCTGCGACGCGGTGCCGCCGACGATCACGCTGCCGAAGGCCAGCGCCGCGGGCACGGTGATCCGCGACGGCAGCTGGAGGTCCACGCGCACCGGGAGATGATCGCTCACGCTGTGCAGCGCGGTCGCGTACGCCGCGCCCTCGGGGATCGTGGGCGGATCCTGGATGCTGTTGTTGTGGTGGAGCCCGTCGTTGCCGACCGAGATGTAGGTGCCCGGGATCAGCTCGTAGCCCTGGCCATCGTTCCAGGCGAGCGTGGGCAGGATCAAGTCGAAGCGATCGTCGAGCCCGCCGGTCGAGGCCCCGCTGGCGCAGCCGGTGTCGCCGGTCTTGCACGGCGACTGCGTCCAGGCGATCTGCATCGAGGTGTTGTCCTGCCACGTCACGTTCTGGAGCCCGAGCGGGTCGAACAGGCGCCCGTCGTTGTCGGCCTCCGATTCGATCAGCTTCTGGAGCCCCGGCTCCAGCCCCGTATAGAAGTTGAAATCCCCGAGCACGAAGGCGGCCGAGCCGCTCGGCAGGTTGTTCATGCTGTCGCGGATCCCGGTGCACTCGGTGAGCCGGTTCGACTCGAACCCCATCGAGGCCTTGAGGTGCACCGCGTAGATGTGGATGAGCGCGGCGTTGCTGGTGTAGCCGGCCGGCCGCAGCCGGAACACGTGGACCAGGCGGAGGTTGGTGGGCGGGTCGGGATAGAACGACGACTGGCCGGCCCACGAGAACTTGGCGGTCTTGTAGAACAACCCGCTGTCGGTGTCGTTGCCGTCGACGAACGGCAGCGCCGACCACTGGCCGGGCTCCATCGTGTTGAGCGAGTTCAGGAACTCGTTCACGCCCGCCTGGCTCGTCATCTCCTCGGCCACGAAGATGTCGGGCGAGAGGGGCGCGATGACGGTTCGGAAGTAGGGGTCCCGCGCGGGGCCGGACGGCCCGGGGTAGTTGAGGACGTTGTAGTCGAAGAGGCGCAGGGCGTGCGCGGCGGGCGCGGCCGACACGGAGAGCGCGAACACGAGCGCCAGCGCGCGCAGCGCGCGCGCGGACCATCGCCTGGGGGCCATGGGGGCTCCTTAGCCACGATGCTGCGGCCCTGACCCGGCGGCACCGGCGATGCGAGGTTCGCGTCCGTCCGGGGGCCGTCTGTCGATTGCTAGCCACCTTCAGGTTAGAACCGCGCACCCACGACCGGCAAGGCCCGAAGAGGTGTTCCGGGCGCCGGCGCGCGCGGCGGGGCGGCGGTCGTGCGCGCCTCCCGGCTCGCCCGACGCCGGCGCGGCTTTCCGCCCAAACCCGTGCTACGGCCCGTGCGAAATGCACCGCGCGATGCGCCAACCCCGCTGGCCGCCTGCGGTTCCGCTCAATCCCCCCCGCGCCGCCGCCGATACCCGCCCCATGGACTCCGCCACGCCGCGATCGGACGAGCGCGCGTCGGTGAGCATCGCCGAGGTGTTCTCCGCGCTCTCGTTCGCCCTCGACATCACCGAAGGCCACCCCCTCGGGCACGCGCTCCGGACCTGCCTCATCGGCATGCGGCTCGCCGACCGCATGGGGCTGCCGCTCACCGACCGCCGCGACCTCTACTACGCCCTGATGCTCAAGGACGTGGGCTGCTCCAGCAACGCCGCCCGCGTCTTCGAGCTGTTCGGCGGCGACGAGCGGGCCGCCAAGCGCGACCGGATGCGCGTGGACTGGCCCAACTACTTCAAGGCCGCGCGCTTCGCGATGGCGCACGCCGCCCCCGGAGCGTCGTGGTACCAGCGGGCCCGCCGGGTCGCGAGCCTGGCCGCGGTCGGCCCGCGCGCGGCCGCCGAGCTGGTGCGTACGCGCTGCGAGCGCGGGTCCGACATCGTCACGCGTCTGGGCTTCACGCCGCAGGTCGCCGCGGCCCTCGGGGCCCTGGACGAGCACTGGGACGGCCACGGGCAGCCGCGCGGCCTGCGCGGCGCCGAGATCCCGCTCGGCGCGCGCATCATCGGTCTGGCGCAGACGCTCGAGGTGTTCGCCGCCCTCGAGGGCCCGCGCTCGGCCCTCGAGCTGGCGCGCTCGCGCAGCGGGCGCTGGTTCGACCCGACGCTGGTCACCGCGGCGCAGGGACTGGAGTCGGAGCTGACCCACTGGAACGGGCTCGACGAGCACGCCTTGCAGCAGGTGGTGCGCGACGGCGAGCCCGGCGACGCCGCCCTGCTGGCCGGTCCCGGCACGCTCGACCGCATCGCCGAGGGGTTCGCCGCGGTCGTGGACGCCAAGTCACCGTACACGGCGACCCACTCCGGGCGGGTCACCGCGATCGCCCTCGACATCGCGAAGGTGATGGGCTTCGAGCCCGCGCAGCTCGCCGAGTTGCGGCGCGCCGGCTTGCTGCACGACCTGGGCAAGCTCTCGGTGCCCAACTCGATCCTGGACAAGCCCAGCGCGCTCAACGCCGAGGAGTGGGAGCTGGTGCGGCTCCATCCCTACTTCACCGAGTGCATCATCGAGCGCATCAGCGGATTCCGCGCGCTGGCGCGGGTCGCGGGCTCGCATCACGAGCGGCTGGACGGGCGCGGCTACCACCGCCGGCTGCGCGGCGACGAGATCCCGCCCGGCGGCCGCGTGCTCGCGGTGGCGGACATGTTCGAAGCCCTCACCGCCAACCGGCCCTACCGCCCGGCGCTCCCCGAGGAGACCGCCCTGCGCATCCTCGAAGCCGAGCGCGGGGTGGGACTCGACGCCGACTGCCTCGACGGGCTGATCTACAACCTCGAGCGCGGCACGGTGCCGGAAGCGGAGAAGCGCGCGGCGTAGCGGGCGGTCACCGGCGCCGCGTCTTCCTCGTGGCGCCAAGACCGCTCAGCGCCTCGATGTCGGCCAGGTCGCTCGCCCGACCCGTCCGCTTCGACCGCAGCAGGTCCCGGAGCCCGAGGTAGGGGACGCGTACGCCGGCGATCCGCCTCACGATCTTGTTCCGATTCGCCCGCTCGAACGTCACGTCCCAGGCCACGGTGAGGATGTCCACGCGCGGGTCGTCACCGACGATCGTGATGGGCTTGCCGGCGACCTTGAGCGGATCGAGTTCCCCGGCGACCCCATAGGGAAGCTCCGCCAGGGCCTTCAAGACCCGCTCGGTGTTGCGCTCGTCCTTGGGCACCAGGATGTCCACGTCCCGCGTGGCGCGGACGGAGCCGTGCAGATTGGCCGCGACGCCGCCGGCGATGAGATAGCGCGCACGGTGGCGGTTGAGGAGGCGGCACACCCGCAGGACGCGGTTATCGGTACCAGGGGTTCGTCTGGGCACGCCGCCAGCGCTCGTACGCGGAGAAGCTGGCGAAGCTCTTCGCCAGGGGGCGGAAGCGAAACGGCGTCAGCTCCGTGAAGTCCTGGAACAGCCGTTCGGCCTCGTGCAGCCGGCGGGCCGCCGATGCGTTACCGGAACGTCGCGCAATGCCGCGTGTCCTCGACATGGGACGAATCATAGCATCGCCCGACGGGCGGGGGCGGCTCCCAGGCCTCACCCCTCACGGGAGCGGAGATCTTCGCGGGGACGTCGCTTATCCGAGGCGGAGAGGCTTGCGGGCTCCCCCCCGCGCGCCGAGGCGAGAAGCTCGTCACATGTTGTCCCACAACGTGTTCTGCGCTCGAATCAAGGCCCACTCAAGCCTCGAGAGCGAGTCTCGACACGGACGGGGATGGGACACGGATGTGCCCGCGCCTCGCAGGCCGCGCGTCACGCGGGAACATCCACGCGTGCGGGATCCAGTGGGGCGGCCTCCCGACATGCGCCTTGCGCTCCATCCCCATTGCGCCCGCCGGTCGACCGCACCGCAGCGCGCGCTCCAAACGCGCAGCGCCCCGATGAGGAGGCATCTCATGGCACACCCTCCCTGGCGTCCCCCCACCACGCCGCCGAGGCTCCGGATGATGCTCATCCTGGGTTCGACGGCCGGTATCACGATCGCCGCGATGGGAACGGCGATCGCCGCCACTTCGATTCACGCCCTCCCGAAGCGCACATCGACATCGACGGTGAGCCCGCTTCGCACCGCGACGGCTCCGGGCACCCCCAGGTTCTTCAACTATGCCTCGCCCCCGGGAACCGCCGACGATGCCGGTGAGCCGTCCCTCGGCATCAACTGGCTCAGCGAGCGGACGTTCAGCAACAGTGCGGGTCCGATCCCGAACGGCGGCACCTCGAACTACTTCGGGGGATTCCTGCCCTACATGGTCAAGGTCGTCTTCAGCGACTGCCAGTCCCCCGCGCTGGCGACCTGGGAACAGAAGCCGGTGATTCTGCCGGCCACGCCCCGGGTCTTCGGCGACCCGATCCTGTTCACCGATCACACCACCGGCCGGACCTTCGTGTCGCAGTTGGAAGGGCTGACGCCGCTGGGCAGCACGACCGAGTTCACCGACAACGACGGCGACACGTTCTCGCCCAGCGAGGGGTCGGGGTTGCCCTCGTGCATCGACCATCAGACGTTCGGGGGCCGCCCGTTCCACGCGCCGCTGACACCCACATCCCTCTACCCCCACGCCATCTACTACGCATCGCAATGCGTGACCCACGCGACCTGTTCCATCAGCCTGGACGGCGGCGTCACCTTCGGCCCGGGCGTGCCGATGTTCACGATCGCGGACTGCGACGGCCTGCACGGCCACATCAAGGTGGCGCCCGACGGCACCGTCTACGTGCCCGACAAGGGCTGCGCCACCGCCAGCGTGCCGCTGCTCAACGGCGGCCAGGCCGCGGCGATCGTGTCCGAGGACAATGGCGTGACCTGGAGCATCCGGCCCATCCCCGACGGCAGCTCGCCGGGCGAGTGGGATCCGTCGATCGGGATCGCCACGGACGGCACCGCGTATCTCGGCTATCAGGCCATCGACGGCCACGCCCACATCGCGGTCACCCACGACCGGGGGGTGCACTGGTCGACCTCCTACGACGTGGGCGCCCAGCTCGGGATCGAGAACATCGCGTTCCCCGCCGTGGTGGCGGGGGATCCCAACCGCGCCGCGTTCGCGTTCTACGGCACCACCACCAGCGACGCGGAGGGCGGCTCGCACAACGGCGGCCCCGACGGCGACGACCCCAACTCGTTCACCGGCATCTGGTATCTCTACATCGCCACCACCTTCGACGGCGGGCAGACCTGGACGACGCAGAACGTCACGCCCGGCGATCCTATCCAGCGCGGCCCGATCTGCAGCGGCGGGGACTGCCGCAACATGCTCGACTTCTTCGACGCGTCGATCGACAAGGAGGGGCGCGTGCTGGTCGGCTGGGACGACGGCTGCATCGGCGGCTGCGTGAGCGGGCCGCCCAACTCGTTCACCGCCAAGGCCACCATCACCCGGCAATCCGGCGGCATGCGGATGTTCTCGGCCTACGATCCGGTGGAACCGAGGCTCGCGGAGGCGCCGGGCCCGACCGGAAGCCTGGTCAACTCGACCGTCCACCTGTCGTGGCAGGCGCCGGATGACGGAGGTGCCGCCATCACCGGGTACAAGGTCTACCGCCGGATCGGTGGTGGATCCTTCATGCTCCTCGCAACGGTGACGCAGACGAACTACACCGACACGGTCGATCCCACCCGGCAGAACTTCTACCGTGTCACGGCCGTGAACTCCCAGGGAGAGGGCCCCTACTGCCAGGACGTCCTGCCGGCGGCCGGCGCGGGACCGACGGCGTGTGTCGTTCCCGGCATCCAAGCGGTCAACGACGTCAACCCCGACGGGTCAGACAACGACTCGGGCCAGAACACGCCGCCCGATTCGAGCGTGAACATCCGGGATCTCTCGATCGCCGAGCCGTACGTCGCCCCCGGCGTCAACCAGCTGGTCTTCACGCTGCAGATGACCCCGTCGACCGGGACGGTGCCGCCGAGCAGCCAGTGGTACATCATCTGGAACCGGAAGACGGTGGCGGCCGACGGCAGCGATCGCCGGTTCGTGGCGATGAAGACCGACCTGTCGGGAGCGGAGAGCTTCGCGTACGGCGATTTCGGTCCGCCGATACCGCTCGACGGGAGCGTGCCGCCGTCCAACGCGAACACGCCCACGCCGCTCGGGGCCGCGGACTTCGGCAGCTACGACCCGGCTTCGGGCACGATCACGATCAAGCTCGCCACCAGCAAGGCCGATGACACCCCGCGAGTCGCGGGCGACGACCTCGCGGGGTTGAACGTGAGAACCTACCTCGCCAGGCCCGACGCGGGACAGAAATCCCAGAACAACGCCTCGGACATCACCGTGGACGGCAGCTACGCGCTGGTCGGCAACGCGTCCTGCTTCTGTGCCGTGGATCGGCCGCCCGTGGCAGGCCTGACCGCGTCGCCGACCTCGGGCAAGGCGCCGCTCACGGTCGGCTTCAACGGCTCGACCTCGAGCGACCCCGACGCCGGCGACGGGGTGGGCTCTTACACCTTCAACTTCGGCGATGGCTCGGCGCCGGTGACGCAAGCGGGTGCGACCATCTCGCATACCTACAAGTCGGCCAGCGGGTCGAGCGGCTACTTCGCCACGCTGACCGTCACCGACGCGAAATGCGGCCGGCCGAGCCTCAACACGGCGTCGGTCAATATCCAGGTCACGGGCAAGAAGGCCCCTCACCGCGCCACCGCCACGCCCGAGGCCGCCTTCCAGCTCACCTCGATCCGCAACCCGGTCCATCGCGAGCTGGACTTCGAGCTGGCGCTGGACCAGGACGGTCCGGTGCGCGTGCGGGTGTTCAGCTCCGCGGGGCGCCGCGTCGCGGACCTGCTCGACGCCTGGATGCCCGCGGGCACGCATGCGCTGAGATGGAGCGGCCGGGACGCGTCGGGAAGTCCCGCCGCGGCGGGGGTCTACTTCGTTCAGGCCAAGGCGGGGGCACGCGTCACGACGACGCGCACCGTGTTGCTGCCGTGATCCGGAACGACCGGTAGCCGCAGGTTTCTTCCCAAGCGGCCACCTGAAACGGGTGGCCGCTTGGGTGGCCGCTTTCGGGGATGCTGGATGGAGTACAGCGAAGCGCCGGCTGCCGGCCGGCACGACATCACCTGGATCCGAGGGTGCTTGAAACTTCCTTGACAGCAATATTACCCGAGCGCTAGCCTTTGCGCTTGGTGCAGGCGGGTATCGCGAGCGGGTTGGTTTGTTGCACCGAGTCCGGTCACCTGGGCCGAAACGGCGCCGCTCTCGCGACATCCTCGAGAAGCGAGGGGCACATGAAGACACCGCGTAGAAGGACCAAGCCCACCCCCGCGAAAACGTCGTCGAAGGCCGCGGTCATCCGGGGCGCGCTGGGGTTTTCCGCGCCTTTGATCGCCGTGCTTCACAGCCCGGCGCTGGCCGCGAATCAAGGGGCCACCCGCGTGCTGGTCGGCGGCCAAGGTCCCATGCTGGACCCTCCGGCCCTGATCGCAGCCGGCACGGCGATCGCGGGCATCGGGGCGTACCGGCTGATGAGAATGCGCGGTCGGAAACCGCCGGACGGGAAGGACGCCGCCACCGACTAGCCCCGCAGTGCGGCTTGTCTGCCGATCGGGGCCTTTCGACCCCGGCCGCCCCTCGGCGTGTGATCCACGCGGGACCCGCCTGCGGCGGGTGCCCATCTCGGCCGGGGTTCCGCAACCTGCTCGGCGGCGGGGGGCAGCCACCGAAGGGGGTCCGGCTCCAGGTCGCGCATTATCGGCGGGCGGTCATGATCACTCGGGCTAGACCGTGAGTTCGGGCGTCGTTCCAACTCCATCTGGGACGGAGCGGCCCCTCCCGGTGTCGTGCGAGATCGCGCTCGTTGCAATGCCGTTTGGGGACGTTCACACGCCCTCGCTCGCCCTGTCGCTGCTCCAGGCGGAGCTGGCCCAGGCGTCCGTCCCCAGCCGGGTCATCTACCTCAACCTGGATTTCGCCGAGCGGATCGGCCTGGAGCGTTACGACCGCTACGCGACCGATCTGAGCGGGGCGTACCTCGGCGAACGGATCTTCGCCGACTGCCTGTTCCCGCGGCCCGAGCGGGAAGCCGAGCGCTACGTCGAGGAGGTGCTGATTCCCCTCGAGCGCTTCAGCCTCGAGGACCTCGCCGGATTCGAGCGCGACCTCGCGGCGGCGGGCCCGTTCCTCGAGGAACGCCTCCGGTCCCGGGACTGGGGGCGATACCGCGCGATCGGCTTCACGACCACCTTCCAGCAGAACACCGCTTCCCTGGCCTTCGCGCGCCTGCTCAAGCACGCGCACCCCGGCACCGCGATCCTCTTCGGCGGGGCCAACTGCGAGGGCACGATGGGCGCCCAGCTCCTGAAGAGCTTTCCCTGGATCGATTTCGTCTGCACCGGGGAGGGGGACGATGTCGTTCCCAGCCTCGCCCTGGAGCTCGCCGGCCGCCGGCCGCCGGGCCCCATCCCGGGAATCCTTCGCCGCCCCGCGGGGTCGGAGGTTCCGCTCCTCACCCATCCGCCCATGGTCAGGGACCTCGACCACCTCCCATTCCCCGAGATCTCGGACTATTTCGAGCGGGTACGCGAGTCACCGCTCGGGGCGACTATGCGCTGCCACATCACGCTCGAGACCTCGAGGGGTTGCTGGTGGGGGGAGAAGCACCACTGCACGTTCTGCGGGCTCAACGGTCTGACGATGCGCTACCGGAGCAAGTCTCCCTGGCGCGCGCAACGCGAGATCATCGACCTGGTGTCTCGCTACAAGTCCATGCTCGATCCCGACCGCGGCATCAGCTTCGCGGACAACATCCTGGACATGACCTACTTCCGCTCGCTCCTGCCGGCGCTCCGCGAGGCGGGCCTCGGAACCACGCTGTTTTACGAGACCAAGGCGAACCTGACGCGCGATCAGGTGCGGCTGCTGGCCGAGTCCGGGATCCGCGAGATCCAGTCGGGGATCGAGAGCCTGCACACCGATCTCCTCAAACTGATGAGCAAAGGCTGTACGCAGCTGCAGAACATCCAGCTTCTCAAGTGGTGCCGAGGCTTCGGGATCACCCCGTACTGGAACCTGCTCTTTGGATTCCCCGGCGAAGATCCTTGCTGGTTCGATGAGCAGGCGCGGATCATTCCCAGACTCTCGCACCTGAAGGCGCCCAGCATGCTCTGTGCGGTACGGCTCGACCGCTTCAGCCCCTACTTCTGCGAGGCGGAGGCGCACGGGATCACGAACGTGCGGCCCGCTCGCGCCCTTTGCTACGTCTACCCGCTGCCGGAAGCGGAGCTTCATGGCCTCGCCTACCACTTCGATTTCGACTTCGCGGACGGCCGCGATCCGGCTCGCTACATGGGCCCGCTCCTGGAGGCCGCGCGGCGCTGGCGCCGAATCGAAGACGAGGCGTTCCTCTACGCGCTGCCGTGGAACGATGGTCTGCTCCTGTGGGACGAGCGTGAGCCC
>VBPB01000293.1 GCA_005893365.1 Candidatus Eiseniibacteriota bacterium | reverse complement strand
GCTTCGCGCTCCCAGGTCCTTGCCGAGAAAAACGTAAGCGATGTGATGAGCGCTAAGCTCCGGGGCCAACGCTTCCCGGTTGAACTGCGGATTGTGCCGGCTGTAGGGTGCTGAACGCACGTCGGTCACGGCTGTGATCCCGTGACCTTTGAGTAGCCAAAGGAACCGCTCCAAAGAATGGGACGAATGCCCGACGGTGTAGGGCCGATTCACGCCGGGCCTTCCTCTGTGAAAACGGCCGCTGCCAGCTTCGTGCGCTCATTGCCGTTTAGTAGCTCGCTCAGCGAAACGCATACGTGTGCGGGGGTTCCGAGTGCGTAACGGCCCTCTCCCCGGCTGACGTAGCGATTTTTTGCGGCGGATCAGTAACTTTCAGTTCGTAGTGGTATCCAGCGTAATCAAACTCAACGCGCTCGCGCTCGAGGATCTGACGCGGGCCGCGGACCTGTTTCGGCCGATCTGGGACCGGACCCGAGGCGTGGACGGCTGGGTCTGGCTCGAGGTCTCACCGCTGCTCGCCCACGACACGCCCAGCACCCTCGCGGCCGCCAAGACCCTGTATGCGCGCGCGGCGCGGCCTAACCTCCTCATCAAGATCCCCGGTACCAAAGAGGGTCTCCCGGCCATCGAGGAGGCGATCTTCGCCGGGATCCGATCAACGTGACCTTGCTCTTCTCCTCCGCGCAGTATCTCGCCGCGGCGGACGCGTTCATGCTCGACATCGAGCGCCGTGTGGCGGCCGGCCTCCAGCCCGAGGTCGAATCGGTCGCTTCGGTGTTCATCAGCCGGTGGGACGCGGCGGTCAAGGACCGCGTGCCGGCGGCGCTGCGCAACCAGCTCGGCATCGCGATCGCGAAGCGGACCTACAAGGCCTACCGCGCGTTGCTCGGCTCTGCGCGCTGGCAGCGCGTGTTCAACGCCGGCGCCCGCCCGCAGCGCCTCTTGTGGGCCAGCACCGGCCCGAAGGATCCGGCCGCGTCCGACGTTCTCTACATCAAGTCGCTCGCGGCGCCGTTCACCGTGAACACGATTCCCGAGGGCACCCTGAAGGCGCTCGCCGATCACGGCGAGATCGGCGAGATGCTGCCGGCCGACGGCGGCGACGCGGAGGAAGTCTTGGCCCGGTTCGCCGCCGCGGGCATCGACGTGGACGCCCTCGCAAGCCAGCTGCAGGACGAGGGCGCGAAGTCGTTCGTCAGCTCCTGGCGAGATCTCATGGGCGTGATCGCCGGCAAGAGCGCCGCCTGGGCCAAGGCGAGCTGAGTCTCCCATGCGCGTGCTGATCGTAGACGTCGGCGGGACTCACGTGAAGGTTCTGGCGAGCGGTCAGAAGCAATCGCGGGAGTTCTCCTCCGGGCCGACGTTGACGGCCGAGCAGATGGTCGCCGGCGTCAAGGCCGCAACCCCGGACTGGGAATACGACGCCGTGTCGGTCGGCTACCCGGGCCCCGTGCTCGACAGCCGACCGGTCGTCGAGCCGCGCAATCTCGGACGAGGCTGGGTAGGATTCAACTATCAGGCCGCCTTCGGATGCCCCGTCAAGGTCATCAACGACGCCGCGATGCAGGCGCTCGGCAGCTACAAGGGCGGCAAGATGCTTTTTCTCGGTCTGGGAACGGGCCTGGGCACGACCTTGATCGTCGAGGGCATCGTCGAGCCGATGGAGCTCGGCCACCTACCGTACCGAGATGGGACGTTCGAGCAATACATCGGCCTGCGCGGGCTGCGGACGAACGGGCTGACGCAATGGCGGCGTGACGTCGAGGACGTCGTGAGTCGCCTGACCGCGGCGATCGAGCCCGAGGAGGTCGTCCTCGGAGGCGGCAACGTCCACCAGCTCGAGACGTTGCCGCCCGGTTGCCGGGCCGGCGACAACGCCGACGCGTTTCGCGGCGGCTTCCGCCTGTGGGACATAACAGACGACGAGCGCAATGACCTTCCGCTTCGTGTCCAACGTCGACGGAACCGACCTCGTGGAGGCGACGCGCGATCTGTCTCCGGGGGAGACGCTCTTCACGAACGACCCGACGCGCGGCGAGCGTATGACCGCCGAGGCCGCCGGCTCTACCTCGACTACTCGAAGAACCGCGTGACCGACGAGACCATCGCGCTCCTGTGCCGGCTGGCCGAAGAGTCGGGTCTGCGCGAGCGCATCGACGCGATGTTCCGGGGCGACCGGATCAACCTGACCGAAGATCGCGCGGTCCTGCACATCGCCCTGCGCGCACCGCGCCGCGCGTCGATCGTCGTGGACGGCAAGAACGTCGTCCCTGAAGTTCACGCAGTCCTCGGCGCGATGACCGACTTCGCGAACCGGGTGCGGAGCGGCGCGTGGAAGGGCCACACCCGCAAGCGCATTCGCAACGTCATCAACATCGGCATCGGCGGCTCCGACCTCGGCCCCGTCATGGCGTACGAGGCGCTCAAGCACTACAGCGATCGCGCAATGACCTTCCGCTTCGTGTCCAACGTCGACGGAACCGACCTCGTGGAGGCGACGCGCGATCTGTCTCCGGGGGAGACGCTCTTCATTGCCTCGTCGAAGACCTTCACCACGCTCGAGACCATGACCAACGCCGAGAGCGCCCGCCAATGGCTGCTTGCGGGGCTCGGCGGCGACGCCAAAGCGGTAGCCAAGCACTTCGTCGCCGTCTCGACCAACGCGAAGAAGGTCTCGGAGTTCGGGATCGACACCGCCAACATGTTCGGATTCTGGGACTGGGTCGGCGGGCGCTATTCCATGGACTCGGCGATCGGGCTCTCGACGATGCTCGCGGTCGGCCCCGAGAATTTCCGCGCGATGCTCGCCGGCTTCCATCAGATGGACGAGCACTTCCGGACCGCCCCGTTCGAGCGCAACCTGCCCGTGCTCATGGGGCTCCTGACCGTGTGGTACGCGGATTTCTTCGGCGCCGAGACCGTCGCTGTCCTGCCCTACGAGCAGTACCTCAAGCGCTTCCCGGCGTACCTGCAGCAGCTCACGATGGAGAGCAATGGCAAGCACGTCACGCGCAAGGGCGCCGAGATCACCTACCCGACGGGTCCCATCTACTGGGGAGAGCCGGGGACCAACGGCCAACATTCCTTCTATCAGCTGATCCATCAGGGAACGCGCCTCATCCCCTGCGACTTCATCGCGTTCACACACACCCTGAATCCGCTCGGCCGGCACCATGACTACCTGGTGGCGAACGTGTTCGCGCAGACCGAAGCCCTGGCCTTCGGCAAGACGCGCGAGCAGGTGAAGGCGGAAGGCACGCCGGACGACCTCGTCCCCCATCGGATGTTCCAGGGCAATCGGCCGTCGAACACGATCCTGGCCGAGCGCCTCACGCCGGAAACGCTCGGCAAGCTGGTCGCGCTCTACGAGCACAGCGTGTTCACTCAGGGCGTGATCTGGGACGTCGACTCGTTCGACCAGTGGGGGGTCGAGCTCGGCAAGGTGCTGGCCCAGCGCATCATCCCGGAGCTCCAAGGCGAGACGGAGCCCACACTCCAGCACGACAGCTCGACTAACAATCTCATTCGGCGCTATCGGATGCGCGGGAACGCGCTAAGGGCCATGCGCAACCTCGAGCAGCTGCAGAAGATGGAGACACAGCCCGGATTCATCGCGGCGCTGGATCAGAGCGGAGGGAGCACGCCCGGCGCGCTGCGCGCCTACGGCATCGAGGGCAGCGCGTGGGCCAACGAGGAGCAGATGTTCGCGCTCGTGCATCAGATGCGGACGCGCATCATCACGAGCCCGGTCTTCACCGGAGAGCGGATCCTGGCCGCCATCCTGTTCGAGAACACGATGGACCGGAGCATCGAGGGCCAGCCGACCGCGGACTATCTCTGGAACGTGAAGCGGATCGTGCCGTTCCTGAAGGTGGACAAGGGGCTCGCGGAGGAGAAGAACGGCGTCCAGCTGATGAAGCCCATGCCGGAGCTCGGCGCGCTGCTCGGCCGGGCCATCGCCAAGGGCATCTTCGGAACCAAGATGCGCTCGGTCATCAAGCAGGCCAACGAGGCGGGTATCGCGGACGTCGTGCGCCAGCAGTTCGAGGTCGCTCGGCAGATCATCGCCGCGGGTCTGGTGCCGATCATCGAGCCCGAAGTCGACATTCATTGCCCGGCCAAGGCCAAGGCCGAGGCGCTGCTCAAGGCGGCCCTCCTCGAGGAGCTCGACGGGTTCGAATCCGATCAGCCGGTCATGCTCAAGCTGACCCTCCCGGAGGAAGACGACCTCTACGCCGAGCTCGTGAAGCATTCCAGGGTGGTGAGGGTGGTGGCGCTCTCGGGCGGCTATTCACGTGAGGAAGGCAATCGGCGCCTGCGGCGGAATCACGGCGTGGTGGCGAGCTTCTCGCGAGCGCTCGTCGAGGGTCTGTCGGCCCAGCAAACCGACGCCGATTACAACGCGCTCCTGGACGCGTCGATTCAGAGCATCTTCGAGGCATCCACCACCTAGCTCACTGGACCATCAGCCTCGCAAAGGAGTCGATGATGCAAGTCGGAATGATCGGGCTCGGCCGCATGGGCGCCAACATGGTCCATCGGCTTCTCGCGGGAAATCACCAGTGCGTCGTCTTCGACCGGTCGGCGAAGGCCGTCCAGGAGCTGGCTCGCGCCAGGGCCGTCGGCGCCTCGTCGATCGCGGACCTCGTGAAGAAGCTCGAGACGCCGCGGGCCGTATGGCTGATGGTGCCCGCGGCGGCCGTGGACGCGACCATCGACGATCTCGCGCCGCTTCTCTCTCCCGGCGACATCCTGATCGACGGCGGCAATTCGTACTACGTCGACGACATCCGGCGCGCGCTGTACGGGCGCTTCAGCTCGCGGGGCGAGGCCGACTTCGCCGACAAGCTGCTCTCGGCAATGCGCTTCGAGTTCGGCGGCCACCTCGAAAAGTCGTCGTAGCCGCGGGGGCGAGCCATGAGCACTCTTCAGTCCGACGCCTTCGTCTTCTTCGGCGCCACCGGCGATCTCGCCTACAAGAAGATCTTTCCGGCCCTGCACGCGATGGCCAAGCGCGGCCACCTGGACGTGCCGGTCATCGGCGTGGCGAAAGCCGGCTGGAACCTCGGGCAGTTTCAGGCCCGCGCCCAGGACAGCCTCGAAAAGCACGGCGGGCTCGACCCAGCCGCGTTCGGCAAGCTCCGCGGCCTCCTGCGCTATGTCGATGGCGATTATCAGGACGCGTCGACGTTCGAGGCCATCCGCAAGGAGCTCGGCTCGGCGAGCCGGCCGCTGCACTACCTCGCGATTCCGCCGGTGATGTTCGAGATGGTCGTGGAGCAGCTCACAATATCCGGCTGCACGAGCGGCGCTCGCGTGATCGTCGAGAAGCCGTTCGGCCACGACGTCGCCTCCGCGCGGGAGCTCAACCGGGTCCTGCTAGGTGCCTTCGACGAAACGTCGATCTTCCGGATCGATCACTACCTCGGCAAGCGGCCCGTGCACCACATGCTCTTCTTCCGCTTCGCCAACGCGTTCCTCGAGTCGTTCTGGAACCGCAGTCACGTCGCGAGCGTGCAGATCACCATGGCCGAGGATTTCGGGATTCAGGGCCGCGGCGCCTTCTACGACGCGACCGGTGCGGTCCGCGACGTGGTCCAGAATCACCTGTTCCAGGTGCTGACGAACCTGGCCATGGAGCCGCCGGTCAGGACCGACAGCGAATCGATCCGCGACGAGAAGGTAAAGGTGCTCAAGTGGCGCCGAGCTCGACGGTCGAGACGTTCGCCGCGCTGCGGCTGCGGATCGATTCCTGGCGCTGGCAGGGCGTGCCGTTCTACATCCGAGCCGGCAAGTCGCTCCCGGTGACGTGCACGGAGGTCGTCGTGCGGCTGCGCCAGCCACCGACGATGTATCACGGCTTAGACCTCGAGGCGAACTACTGCCGCTTCCGGATCAGTCCCGACGTCGCGATCGCGATCGGCGCGAACCTCGTCGCGGCGGAAACGGAAACGCAGAGCCAGACCGCGGAGATGCTGGGAACCCGCCTCCCGCGCGCCGGTGAGATGGACGCGTACGAGCGCGTGCTCGGCGACGCGATGCACGGGGACGCGACCTTGTTCGCCCGCGAGGACTACGTCGAGGAGGCGTGGCGAATCGTCGACCCGGCGCTGAAGGCGGGCACGCCCGTCTACGAGTACGAGCCCGGGACCTGGGGACCGAAAGAGGTGGACTCGAGAGTCTCGCCGCCCGGCGGCTGGCAGAACCCCGCCATGAGGATGCCGTGAGGATCGAAACGCTGGTCGATGCCGAGGCGGTCGCGCGTGCCGGCGCATCGTTGACGGCCGAAGAGGCACGGGCAGCCGTGGCCGCCCGTGGTCGCTTCGTCGTGGCCTTCAGCGGGGGGCGCACGCCCTGGCAGATGCTGCGCGCGCTGGCCGATGAAGACATGCCCTGGCCCGCCGTGTACGTGGTCCAGGTCGATGAGCGCGTCGCCCTGGATGGAGACCCGGATCGCAACCTGACCCATCTGCGCGACAGCTTGCTCGCGCATTCGCCGCTGCGCCCCGAGCAGGTCCATGCGATGCCGGTGGAGTCGCCCGATCTCGAAGCGGCGAGCTCGCGCTATGCGCTGGCGCTCCGGGAGCTCGCGGGCACCCCTGCGGTCCTCGATCTCGTCCATCTCGGCCTCGGGCCCGACGGCCACACCGCGTCGCTCGTCCCGGGGGATCGCGTGCTCGACGTCACCGCGACGGACGTCGCGACGACCGGTGTCTATCAAGGCCGGCGGCGGATGACGTTGACCTTCCCCGTGCTGAATCGGGCTCGACGCATCGTCTGGCTCGTTACCGGGCGCGACAAGGCCGAGATGCTGGCGCGTCTCTCGAACGCCGACGCCTCGATTCCGGCCGGGCGAGTCGAGCAGGACAGGGCCGTCGCGCTTGCCGATCGCGAGGCCGCAGCACGGTTGGCGGACGATCGCGACCGAGATTCCACGGGCCGCGCTGATCCACGATCACTTCTCGCGTGAACCGACGAGGACAAGCCGATGGGCATCACGAACGCCGCCGCACCGATGACCGAGCTCGACCGGCTCTCGATCAACACGATCCGGACGCTCTCGATCGACGCGGTCGAGCGCGCCAAGTCGGGGCATCCAGGCACGCCGATGGCGCTAGCGCCGCTCGTGTACACGCTGTGGAACCGCGTGATGCGATTCGATCCTCAGGATCCGATCTGGCCCAACCGCGATCGATTCGTGCTCTCGAACGGCCATGCCTCGATGCTGCTCTGGTCCGTCCTGCATCTCTCCGGGACGTGCGCCGTGAATCCCGATTACGAGCGGCTCGGGCGGCCGTCGGTGTCGCTCGACGACATCCGCCGCTTCCGTCAGATCGACAGCAAGGCGCCTGGGCACCCCGAGTATCACTGGGTATCGGGAGTCGAAACCACCACGGGGCCGCTGGGGCAGGGCGTCGCGACGAGCGTGGGGATGGCGATCGCCGAGAAGTGGCTCGCCAACCGCTACAACAAACCCGGCTTCCCGATCTTCGACTACGACATCTACGTCGTGTGCGGAGACGGCTGTCTGATGGAGGGCGTCGGCTCCGAGGCGGCCTCGCTGGCGGGCCACCTGGGCCTCGACAATCTGTGTTGGGTCTACGACAACAACCACATCACGATCGAGGGCCAGACGAGCCTGACTTTCACCGAGGATGTCGCCACGCGGTTCCTCGCCTATGGCTGGAACGTCCTGCGCGTAGGCGACGCCAACGACCTCGAGCGCATCCATCGCGCGCTGGGCGTCTTCCGCGAGACGAAGGGACGCCCGACCCTGATCATCCTCGACAGCCACATCGGCTACGGCTCGCCGCACAAGCACGACACGGCCGCGGCTCACGGCGAGCCGCTCGGCGAAGCGGAGGTTCGTCTCGCCAAGCAGAGCTACGGCTGGCCGGAGGAGGCACAGTTCCTGGTGCCGGACGCCGTCCGCGAGCACTTCACCGCCGGCATCGGGGCGCGCGGCGCCGCGGCGCGAAGCCAATGGACGGCGCTCTTCGCGTCGTACCGGGCCGCCCATCCGGAGCTCGCGACCGAGATCGAGCAGATGCAGCGCCGCGACCTGCCGGACGGCTGGGATCGGAACCTTCCGGTGTTCCCGGCGGACGCCAAGGGCATCGCCGGCCGCGACGCGTCGGGCAACGTGCTCAACGTGCTCGCGCAGAACATCCCGTGGTTCCTCGGCGGCTCGGCAGACCTCGGCCCGTCCAACAAGACGACCCTGACGTACGAGGGCGCGGGAAGCTTCCAGGCCGGGAGACCGGGCGGCAAGAATCTCCATTTCGGCATTCGCGAGCACGCGATGGCGGCGACGGTCAACGGACTATCGCTGTCGAAGCTGCGGCCGTTCGGCGCGACCTTCTTCATCTTCAGCGACTACGCGCGGCCCGCTATTCGGCTGTCGGCACTGATGGAGCTGCCTACCCTCTTCGTGTTCACGCACGACGCCATGGGCGACGGCGAGGATGGGCCGACCCACCAGCCCGTCGAGCACCTGGCCTCCCTGCGCGCCATCCCGGGCCTCGTGACCTTGCGGCCGGCGGACGCCAACGAGGTCGTCGAAGCGTACCGGTACGTGATGCAGCTGCGTCACCAGCCGGCCGTGCTTGCGCTGTCGCGGCAGCCCCTGCCGACCCTGGATCGCCAAGCCTTCGCGTCGGCCGCCGGGGTTGCGCGTGGCGCCTACGTGCTGGCCGAGCCGCCGGGCGGCGACCCCGAAGTCATCTTGATCGCCTCGGGCAGCGAAGTGAGTCTCGCGGTGGAGGCGCACGAGAAGCTGCTCGCCGAAGGCATCCGTTCCCGCGTCGTTTCGATGCCGTCCTGGGAGATCTTCGATCATCAGACGCAGGAGTATCGCGACAGCGTGCTGCCGCCGTCGGTGAAGGCTCGGGTCGCGGTGGAGCAAGCCTCCACGTTCGGATGGGAGCGCTACGTGGGCGGCTCCGGACGCGTCATCGGCATGACGACCTTCGGAGCCTCCGCGCCCCTCAAAGCGCTCCAGAAGAAGTTCGGTTTCGAGCGCGATCGGCTCGTCACCGCGGCCAGGCAGCTGCTCGGCAAGACAGCGCCGATCCGGATTGGGGGTCGTGCGGGCGAAGGATGACCTTGATCGATCTGCGCGTCGAAATTCTTCGCGACGGCTTCAAGTCTCCTCAATCAGCCGAGACCGCGGCACCCTCGGCCGCGGGCGGCAGCGAGGGAACTGCAGCCGAGGCGGAGGCGACTGGTTCTCCGCGCGAGCGCAAGATCATCATCACGGAGGAGAAACGCCCGACGCTTCGGCGGCCGGCAACTCGGGCTCCCCTCCAGCCCTATCTCTTATTACCCTTTCAGTGGCTGGAGTCCGCACCAGCCACCGGAACAGGAGCGCGGCGGAAAACGCTCCGAGCAACTGCGCGATGATGAACGCGGGCGCGTCGGCGAGGCGAATCCCGGCGAAGGTGCCCGTCATCGCGCGTGCCAGTGTGACGGCGGGGTTCGCGAACGACGTGGAAGCCGTGAACCAATACGCGGCCGTGATGTAGGCACCGACCGCGACCGGCACGGCCTCGGCCCGGGCCCTGGAACAAGCCCAGATGGTCCCGATGAGACCGAACGTCGCGACGTACTCGCTGAACGCCTGAGACAATCCCGATNNACGACGCCGAGGACCGCTCCGGTGATCTGCGCAACCACGTACGCGGGGGCATCCCGCCAAGCCATTCCGCCCGTGCCCGCGATGCAGAGCGTGACGGCCGGGTTGAAGTGCGCGCCCGAGATCGGGCCAAAGGTCAGGATCAACGCCACCAGGGCGGCGCCGGTCGCGATCGAGTTCGCAAGAAGTGCGATCGCGATGTTCCCGCCCGCAAGGCGCTCGCCCATGATTCCGGATCCGGCGATCGCCGCGAGCAGGAGCGCGGTACCGACCGCTTCGGCCGTGATACGCCGTGCGAATGTCACTCCGCGCCTCGCCAAGCGAGGCTCGCGGTGATCTCCGTCATCGACGTCCGTCTTCGCGGTCTGCGGTCTTGCCGATCTCGTCGAGCCGATGCTTCAGGCTCATCCGGTCGATACTCGAGAGGGGCAGCGCAAGAAACAGCTCGATGCGCCGCGCCAGCTCTTGGTAGGCCCGCTCGAACGCGCGGCGCTGGATCTCCGGCGGTCCCTCGACGGCGGCTGGATCGGCAATGCCCCAGTGTGCAGTCATCGGCTGACCGGGCCATGTCGGGCACACCTCGCCCGCCGCGTTGTCGCAGACGGTGAACACGAAGTCGAGCGGCGGGGCGCCGGGCTTCGCGAACTCATCCCAGCTCTTGCTGCGCAGCCCGTCGGTCTCGTAGCGACGTGCGCGCAGCACGTCGAGCGCCATCGGATGGACTCGGCCCTTGGGGAAGCTTCCGGCGCTGTACGCGCGGAATTGCCCGTGCCCGACGCGGCCCAGAATCGCCTCGGCGAGGATGCTGCGCGCGGAGTTGCCCGTGCACAAGAAGAGAACCTGGTAGGTGCGCTCACGTGCGTTCATCGATGTGCCTCAGCGTTCGCGCGTGGCCGTGCACGCCGCGGCAGCGCGGCAGCTCTCACTGCTTCCGGACGCACCCGCCGCTGCGCCGCAGCTTCCGGGCTGTCCGCAGGTCCGACGCGAGCTCGCGAACCTCCTCGAAGCAACATTCGAGACAGCGAAGCAGTCGCTCGTGCAGGCGTCCCTCGGGTTGGGCGAGGGAGTAGAAGCACCACAGCCCGTGCCGGCGGGTCTTGACGAGGCCCGCGTTGCGGAGCTGGCCGAGGTGGCGAGAGGCCGTCGGCTGCGGAACGTCGAGGATCTGCACGAGATCGCCGACGCACAGCTCCCCCTCGCGAAGGATGTTCAGGATGCGCAGGCGCGTCCGATCGGCAAAGGCTTGGAACAGAGCGTCCACGGGTTCCGGCGTGCCCATGGCCCTCTATATTCGCAGAAACGAATATAGAGGCAAGTCGCCTTGAGCGATCGGGTGCCGGTTCGGAGACTCGATTGGATCGGTTGCTTGCTCCTGGCGGCGATTGCCGCCTGCTCTCCCACCGACTCGGAGCAACCCAAGCAGGAGCAGGCGCAGCCGGTGGAAGTCTTCGCGGCTATCGCCGCGGCCGGCGCGCCGGCTCGGGTTCGCAGCAAGTCTCGGACATCACCTGAGGTAGTCCCATGCTAGGGGGGTCTCGG
>VBPB01000292.1 GCA_005893365.1 Candidatus Eiseniibacteriota bacterium | reverse complement strand
AAGCGCGAGATCATCCGCCGCCTCGGGACCTCCGCGGCCCAGTTCTATCGGCTCCTGGATCAGACGAACGAGCGCAAGTCGGTGGATCGGCTCCTGGCGCTTCTTCAGGTGCTGGACTGCGACGTGGAGCTCAGGGTCAGGGCCAGAAAAACCGCCCGGGGCCGAGCCGCCTGACCGTTACTCCCCTGCAATCAGGGAAGCCCCGGCCGGCCTGGATTCCAAGCGGCATTCCCGTCCAAGATCGTGGTTGCGAGGCGTCTGCCATCGGCGTATGCTTTGTTTCATAAAGTCCTTGGCGTCAACTTGAGGAGGCGTGCCCGATGCGCAACCAAGCCGTGGTCAAGCTCTTCGTCCTGTCCCTCCTGCTCGGCCTGTCGCTGATCCCGCTCGGGCTCATCTGGGGCGTGGTCGCGGACCGCGCCCGCTACCGGGATCGCGTGGTGGGGGACGTGGCGCAGTCCTCGGCGCGGGCCCAGCTCCTGTTCGGACCCATCCTGGTGATCGAGACGCCCACGCGCCGGATCGGGAGCGCCTCCGACAGCACCGTGCACCGCCAGGAGCGCGTGGTGCTGCCGGAGTCCCTGAACATCGGGAGCGACGTGCGGGTGGAGAGCCGGCAACGCGGCATCTATCGGGTACCGGTGTATCGCGCGATGACGCACCTGCGCGCGACCTTCGCGACCCCGGCTCCGGCGGAGGTCGAGCCGGGGTACGCGGCCGTCGGCCCCGCCCGCGCGCGCCTGGCGTTCGGCGTGAGCGATCCGCGGGGCCTGCGCGTCGTCCCGATCGTGAGGCTCGGCGACACGCCTCTGCCGGTGAGCCCGCAGACCGACTTGGCGTGGGTGGGGCCGGGTTTCTCGGCCGCGCTCGACCTGCCCGGCGGGCGCCCGTCATGGGACGTGGACGCCCGCCTCGAGTTGACCGGCACCGACCACCTGGGCTTCGTGCCGCTGGGTGCCAACACCGACGTGACGATGGACGGCGACTGGCCCCATCCCGGGTTCACCGGCGGCTTCAGCCCCGACGAGCGCCGGATCGCCCCCAAGGGCTTCCACGCCCGGTGGCGGGTGTCGCGGTTCGCGACCGGGGTCCCGAGCGCGATCGCCGCGCGCGAGCGGGTCGACCAGTTCGGCCCGCAGGGGAACGATCTGAGCGTGCGCTTCGTCCAACCGGTCGACGTCTACCAGCAGTCGGAGCGGGCCGTGAAGTACGGCATCCTCTTCGTGGCCCTGACCTTCGTCGCGTTCTTCCTGTTCGAGACGCTGCGGCGCCTGGCCATCCACCCGATCCAGTACGGGCTGGTGGCGGCGGCGCTGGCGATCTTCTTCCTGCTGCTGGTCTCGCTCTCGGAGCATCTGCCGTTCGCGATGGCCTACGGGGTCGCGGGGGGCGCCTGCGCGGGCCTGCTCACCTTCTACACCGGCCACATGCTCGGCAGCTCCGGCCGCGGGATCGGATTCGGCGCGCTGCTGGCGACGCTCTACGGCTTGCTCTACGTGATCCTCCAGTCGGAGGACTACGCGCTCCTGCTCGGCGCCCTGCTGCTGTTCGGGGCCCTCGGGGTGGTCATGATCGCCACCCGCCGCGTGAACTGGTACCGCCTGAACGAAGCGCCGACCGGCGGCTCGTAGCGCACTCGCCCGAAGCGCTTCTCCGCGTGGGGATGGGGAAGCGTCCTTCCGCTACTTCCCCATCCGTTCGTTCTCGCGGCGAACGCTCTCGATGACCTCGCTGTAATAGGGCTTCTCCTTGAGGCTCGCGTAGGCTCCGGGGAACAGCACGACGGTGATGTCGGCGGCATAGTCCGAGAATCCGTTGAGGACGATCGCACAGCGGTCGCCGCCAGTCAGGCGCGTGTTGTCGATCATGGGGAAGTCGAAGTAGCTCACCGAGAAGGTGGCGGTCTTCGTCTGCCGCCCGAGTTTGGGATCCGGCGTCTCGATCGAGAGCCCGACCTCCAGCTCTTTGTTCACGCGATCCACGCTCAGGATGTCGATGCCGAAGGTCGCCTGCAGCGAATCGAGCCCCAACGTGGCGGGCTCGAGCGACTGGCCGGTGGGATCCTGGGTCAGGTCGATGCTCCGGTCGAACTTCTTGCCCACCCCCTCGAGCACGATCACCTGCTTGCGGGCGATCTCGCGGGCGACCCGTTCGAGACGGTCCATGTAGCCTTCGTACTCGGCGCGCGCGGCCGGCGTGCGGGCCAGCGCCAACTCGTGCGCGGTCCGGCGCTTGAGGTCGATGAACAGGGGCTTCAGATTGAGCGATTCGTGGAAGTTGTAGGCCAGCAGTTCGAGGTTGAGCACGCTCGCGTCGAGGTCGCCCTTCCCCGACGCCTGGACGAAGCTGCCGATGATGGTCTGGAACATGTCCTTGCGCAGCGCGCTCTCCGATTCCTCGCGCTTGCTCATGAGCTCGGAGTAGAGGCGCGTGTTGGTCTCGATCGCCTGGCGGCGGTTGAGGAACTCGGAGGATCGGAAGCCCAAGATCCCGATCGCGAGGGCGGTGAACAGTCCCCCCAGCGGCTGGACCAGGATCTGGATCTTGTCCCAGCGGTCGCGCACGGGTCGGACCGGCCCCGGCGGCTCGCCGGGCGGCTCGACGTCCTGAGCAGGGCCGGAGGCCGTGGTCTCGTCGTTCACTTGCGGCGGAGGATCAGCTTCCCGTCACTCGTCTCGAGGATCAGGTCGTAGCGCGTCGCCTCCTTGTTCGAGAACACCGGGAGCTCGAGACGCTGCTTTTCGTAAACGACCGTGAGCACGGACTTGCCCTCGTCTTTGACCAGGAGCTTGTAGGACCCGAACTTGTCCGTGGTCGTCGAGTCGGCCACCGCGCTGGTGCCCGGACGCGTCACCCGGACCTTGACACCCTCAGGGAGCGGCTTCCCGCCCAGCTTGATGTCGCCGAAGATCTTGCCGGCGGATGCGGTGTCGGAGAACATGGCCGCGACTCCCACGGCCAGGATGACGAGCTTGATCGATCGCATGGGCTTCTCCTTGCCTGCTGTCGAGGGGAGCGGATGCGGCGGAAGTGTATCCCCGGTCGGCGAGCGGCGCCACCCGCAGGATGCCGCGACGCCCGCCGCGGCGTCGGCGAGGCGCGAGGCGCTCACGGCTCGGGCGGCGCCCGCCGGCGCAGCCTGGCCAGTCCGTAGGCGGGCGGCCCGAGCGCGGCGGCGAGGAGGGCGCCCACGACGGCCGGTGCGCCGTATTCGGGGTCGCGCAGCGAGAGGACGACGATGACGACCAGGGCCAGGGCGGGGACCGCCGCCAGCGCCGTCACGCCGCGGAGCCCGAGCGGGATGCGGTAGGCCCCGCGCAGGGCGGGCTCCCGGCGGCGCAACGCGAGGAGCGAGCCGAACTCGAGCAGGAGCGCAACGAAACCAGCGCGAACAGCGAGTAGAAGACCGCCGACACCAGCACCGCGTTCGTCGGGGTGCCGCGCGCGTCGGTCGCGGCCAGCGGGCGGGGCAGCAGACCATCGCCGGCCATCGCCAGCGGGATCCGTGAGTAGGCGAGCAGCAGCGCGTTGAAGAGCGCGAGCGCGCTGACCATCCCCGCCAGCGCGAGCCAGACCGCGAGCGGCCGGCCGAAGGCGCCCGCCGCCGCCCGCGCGATGTCCGGCCATCCGCCCTCGTGCCAGGTCGACCAGTCGCTGGCCGCCGCCGCCGCCATCGCCGAGACCAGGTAGCCGAGGGTGACGAGCGGGAGCGCGATGGCCAGCGCCCGCGGATAGGTCCGCGACGGGTCGATCACCTCGCCCTGGACCGTCGAGGCATTGTCCCAACCGATGTAGTTCCACAGCGCGATCGACAGGCCCACGCCGAGGGCGCCGAGCGGGGTCTTCCCCGGCGCCAGCCAGGGCGACCACGGCGCGTGATGCGCGTGCGGCAGGGCCGCCAGCACCAGGGCCAGGAACCCGGCCATCACGAAGAGGCCGGAGACGACCGACGTCCGTCCCACCGGACTCGCGCCCCGCAGGTTGATGGCGGTCGCCCCCCAGATCATCGCCAGCGAGACGCCCCAGCGACCGACCACCCCCAGGCCGGGAACGAAGAAGGCGAGGTACTGATTGAAGAGGACCGGGTAGATCGCCATGTCCACGAGCGAGTAGACCCAGGTCCACCAGCCGTTCTGGAATGCCCAGAACGGCCCGAAGGCGCGATGCACCCAGCGGTAGTAGCCGCCCTCCTCGGGCAGCATGCTGGCCAGCTCCGCGACGATCAGGGTCTCGGGCAGGGACCAGACGATCGGGATCGCCAGCAGGATCAGCAACCCGAGCCCCGGGCCGACCTGGGCCACCAGGGATTCGATGGTGAACGGCCCGCCCGAGACGTTGAAATAGAGGATGAAGACCAGCGGCAGCGTCGTGAGCGTGCGGCGCAATCTCATGACGAGGGGCTCAGGCGGCTGGCTACGCCTCCCGCAACACCTCCAGGAACGCCTCGCCGTAGCGCTCGAGCTTGACCGGGCCGACGCCCGAGAGCGCCAGCATCTCGGCCGGGCTCTTCGGCACGCGCGAGGCCATCTGCCGCAGCACCGCGTCGCTGAACACGATGTAGGCGGGCACGCCCTCGGCGTCGGCCAGGCGCTTGCGCAGCGCCCGCAGCCGCTCGAACAGCTCGGGGTTCGCGGGCCCGGAGTCGAAATAGGCCTGGAACGCCCCGGCGGCGTCCGGAGCCCCCGCGACCCGCCGGGGCCCGCGTCCCGCCTTGGGCTCGGCGGGCGCCATCGCCACCAGCGCTTCGATCCCGACGCCGCGACACACGTCGCACGACGCCCCGCAGGGCGCCATGGTCTCGTCGAGGTAACGGACGATGGCCTGGTGCCGGCAGCCGCCGCGGTCGACCAGGCGGAACATCTCGACCGTCTTGGCGCGGGTCTCGACCCGCAGGGCCTCGTTGTCGATGCCGTCCAGGAACGCGTCGTAGCCGATCACGTCGGCCCAGGAGTACATGAGCACGCAGTCGCTGGCGAGCCCGTCGCGCCCGGCCCGGCCGATCTCCTGGTACCAGGCCTCGATGCTCTTGGGCATGTCGCGGTGCACCACGAACCGCACGTTGCTCTTGTCGATGCCCATGCCGAAGGCGACGGTCGCCACCACCACGTCCACCTCGTCGCGCGCGAAGGCGTCCTGGGTGCGCCCGCGCTCGTCGTCGGCGAGGCCGGCGTGGTAGGCGGCGGCGCGCACGCCGCGGGTGCGCAGCCACTCGGCGGTGGACTCGACCGACTTGCGGCTCAGGCAGTAGACGATGCCGCTCTCGCCTTGGTGCCGGCGGACGATGCCGAGGATGTCGTTGCGGGTGTTGCGGCCGGCGCCCTTCTTCTGCGCGGTGATGAGGAGGTTGGGGCGGAAGAACGAGCCCTTGAAGCCCTCGGGCTTCCGCATGCCGAGCTGGCGGAGGATGTCGCCCACCACGCGCCGGGTCGCGGTGGCGGTGAGCGCCAGCACCGGGATGTCGCCGAGTTCCTGCTTGAGACCCTCGAGACGCCGGTAGGCGGGCCGGAAGTCGTGCCCCCAATGACTGATGCAGTGCGCCTCGTCGACCACCACCAGGCTCACCGGGCAGTCGGCGATGAGGGAACGCAGCGAGCCTTCGAGCCCCTCGGGCGCCACGTAGACCAGCTCCAGCTCGCCGCGGCGCAGCTGGGCCAGGCGGGCACGCCGTTCCTCGAACTCGATGCTGGAGTTGATGACCGCGGCCCGGAAGCCGAAGCGCGTGAGCGCGTCCACCTGGTCCTTCATCAGCGAGATGAGCGGCGAGATGACCAGCACCGTCCCCGGGAGGATGCGCGCCGGGATCTGAAAGGTGAGCGACTTGCCGGCACCGGTCGGCATCACGCCGATGCAGTCGCGCCCGGCGAGCACCGCGTCGATGATGTGGCGCTGCCCGGGGCGGAACTCGCGGTAGCCGAAGACCTGCTCCAGCACCTGCTGGGGGTCGGCGAGCTTCGCCGCGGCGGCGGCGGGCGCCGGGACGGTGGTCAGCCCGAGCGTGAGGGCGGCGGGCGGCGCGGGGGCAGCGGGCTCGGACAAGGTCCCTCCGTGGACGGGAGCGGGGTCGAGGGTGCGGGCGCCTGAATCTAGTGTCCCGTCCCAGGAGTAGCTTGACCACCAAGGCTGCCGACGCGCCCGGCCGACAAGGCGCGACGACGAAGTCGTATCAAGCGGATACATCGAGGAGGAGCCACGCAGTCGGCCGGGATGCAGCGGCAGCCGACTGGCAAGCTACTCCTGGGACGGGACACTAGGGCAACCGCGGCGTGATTGCACGCGCGGGGAGCGCCGCGGGCCGGCCGACGACCTGGAACACGACCAGCGAGTCGTCCCCGCCGGTCACGTTGGGAAAGCGGACGCGATAGGTCGGCCGCAGCCACGGCGCCCGCACCAGCCGCGGATACCACGACGGGAACAGGATGCAGTCGTCGGGCGGGTGCGCCACGAGGTACTCGGCGAGCACGCTCTCGACGTCCACCGGCCCGCGCCGCCGTGCCGCGAGCTCGTCCGCGATCAGGTCCGAGTTGACGAGCCCGGCGGTATCGATGCAGTAGCGGCGCCCGTACCAGGTGATCGCACCCACGTCGTTGGTGGCCACGCGCGCGCCGGGCGGCAGGTTGGCCGCCACCCACTCGCCCATCGCGACCTGCATGCGCAGGATGTTCTCGACCTGCGCGGCATACATCTGTTCGCCGATGCGGTGGCTGCGCCAGGCCGACAGCGCGAACCCGAGATACGCGGCACCCCGCAGCGCCGCGCGCCACGTCGCCGCGCGCACCCTCTGCACCAGCAGGTCGACCGGGCCCATCGCGAGCAGCGCCAGGAACGGGACCAGCGGGATGGTGTAGCGCGAGAGGTTGAAGTGCCGGGGGTAGAGGACCAGCGCGTAGGCCCAGAAGGCGAGCGGCCAGAGCGCGACCGCGGCGGCACGCCGTGCCCCGCGGCGGAACCACCACGCCACCAGCCCGGGGACGAGGAGGAATCCCGCCAGCAGGTTGTCGACCATCCCCCACTGCAGCATCCCGGGCAAGTAGTCGCGGCGCAGCGCGTTCACGTTCGAGCCGATCATGGCCAGCGGGATCAGGCTCTTGGCATAGAAGGTATTGGGCAAGGGGCGTCCGCTCGTGGCCAGCGAGAACAGCACGTAGGGAAGGATCGCCAGCGCGAACACGCCCGCGAAGGCGAGCAGCGCCGCGGCGCGACCGCCTCGGGCGCCCGTCGCCGGCGCCATCGCCTTGGGCGGCACGGCCGGCCGCCACGCCTCGAGCATCCAGACCAGTGCCCCGAGCAGCGCCAGCTCCGGCCGGGCGTTGGCGGCGAGCCC
>VBPB01000291.1 GCA_005893365.1 Candidatus Eiseniibacteriota bacterium | reverse complement strand
ATCAACCGCGCGGGCCGCACCGCGCCCCTCGGCATCGAAGTCCAGCAATCGACGTTCGCGTTCGATCGCCAGGGCGCGCTGGGCAACACCGTCTTTCTCGAGTTCAAGGTCATCAACAAGAGCGGGCACGACATCGACAGCTGCTTCATCAACCTCTGGTCGGATCCCGATCTGGGCGGGGCGGGCGACGACCTGGTGGGCTGCGACACGACCCTCTCGCTCGGCTTCGTCTACAACTCCACGAATACCGACCAGCTCTACGCCGACCGGCCCCCGTGTGTCGGCTACGACTTCTTCAAGGGTCCGAAGGTGGGCGCCTCGACCCTCCCACTCACCTCATTCATCTTCTACGTGAACGGCACGGACCCGCAGAACGCGAACGAGACCTACAACTACATGAAGGGCCTCCAGGCCGATGGGAGCCCGTTCCTCGATCCGAACAACAACCCGACCAAGTTCTACGCCTCCGGAGATCCGGTGACCGGGACGGGCTACCTGGACACAAGTCCGGCGGACCGCCGCTTCATGGAGATCTCCGGACCCTTCACCCTGGCGGTGGGGGACACGCAGACGATCGTGGGCGCCATCGTCATCTCCCAGGGCGGCGACCGGCTGTCCTCGATCTCCGGGATGAAGTTCTTCGACATCGATGCACAGAAGGCGTTCGACCTGGACTTCCAGCTGCCGCCCCCGCCGCCACAGCCGCGCGTGACGTTCAGCACCGACCACGGCATCGTGAACCTGCTCTGGGATTCCGACTCGCGCTTCAACTACACGCCCTTCCCCGGGTGGTCGTTCGAGGGCTACAACGTCTACCAGGGGGCCTCGATCTCCGGGCCCTGGAAGCGGCTCAAGACCTACGACGTCGTCGACGGGATCAAGGACGTGCGCGAGCCGGTCTTCGATCCCAATGTCGGCCTGATCGTGGACGACACGCCGACCGCCTTCGGCGGCGACAACGGCGTGGTCTACAGTTTCAGCACGGGGTCTGACGCCGTCCGGGGCGGCTCACTCACCGACGGAACGACCTACTTCTTCGCCATCACGGCCTACTCGGTGAACCCGAGTCCGCCGCTGGGCCTCAAGAAGGTGCTGGAGACGTCCTTCGCTCCGATCGCGGTCACGATCCAGCGGCCGCCATCGGGGACCGACAATTCGGTCGCACAGGTCGACGCGGCGACCGATCAGCAGGCGAGCACGGCATCGCCGCCGACCACGGACCATGTGGTGGTGGACGTCGTGGACCCCGCATCGATCACCGGACACACCTACGCGGTGACCTACTCGGCGGGTCCGTCCCCGACCTGGAACCTGGTGGATCGCACCAGCGGGAAGACGCTGCTGGGGAGCCAGGTCGAGCGGACCAACAGTCCCGCCTACGCGCCGGTGGACGGCATGCTGGTCAAGCTGCGCGAGACCCAGGCACTCGCCCCTGGCGATCCCCTCAATGACGTCTACTACGCGCCATTCGACAGCGACATGCCGTTCAAAGGCGTGGGCGCCGAGCTGAATTACTTCGAGGACAGTTTCGGCCACGCGTGGGACTTCCTGGCGGGCGTGGATCCGACCGTGTCCCCCGAGCTGTTCAAGAGCGTGGAGCTGCGCTTCGGTCCTACGCAGAAGGCCTACCGCTACTTCCGGGACGAGCTGCCAACCACCGGATCCCCACCCACTGGCGGACGTGGGTACACCTACCAGGGCTTCAAGGACGTCGGCTTCCAGGCGTGGGACGTCGACGACAACCGACAGCTCGAAGTCGGCTTCGTGGAGCGCCGGATCACCGACGCCAACAGGGTCCCGGTCGGCAAGCAGCCGGCGACGCAGGATGGCACCTGGTTGCCGGACGACTCGGATCTGGGCGGCCGCGAATACCTGCAGATCAGCGCGCGACCCTACACCGGGAGCGAGGCCCCCGAACTGGCCCAGGACGCGGCGATCGTGGGTGCGGATACGTTGTGGCTCTACGGGGCCTGGCTCCGCCGCACCGGCAGCGTCAAGTCGGGGGACAAGTTCATCATCGCGGCGGGCGGCAACGTCAAGGGCACCTCGAACGACACCCTGGTCTTCACCACCTCGGCGCCGGCGCGCAACCAGTTGGCGCTGCAGAAGGAGAGGCTCGATCGGATCCGAGCGGTGCCGAACCCCTACTACAGCCGATCGAGCTTCGAGCTGTCTCCCTTCAATCGAATCATCAAGTTCATGAACATGCCGGAGCAGGCGAAGGTGAGGATCTACGATCTCGCCGGCCACCTGATCCGGACGCTCGAGAAGACCGACGCGAGCTCCTCGATCCTTCAATGGGACATCACCAACGAGAATCGCCTTCCGGTCGCGAGCGGCATCTACGTCTACCACGTGGAAGTCCCGAACGTCGGATCCACGGTCGGCAAGCTGATCGTGTTCATGGAGAAGGAACGGCTCCAGAACTACTAGGGAGGCGACCCGATGCATCGCAACGATGATTCGACGCTTGGCGGGGCCTGGCTCCGCGGGTTGGGTTGGGCGTTGGTCCTGGGCACCGGACTCCTCGCCGCCACACAGGCTCTGGCCGGCTCCGACGAACGCCGGGGGACCGCGGGAGCGAGCGAGCTGCAGATCCCGGTCGGGGCCCGCGGCACCGCGCTGGGCGGTGCGGTGGTGAGCGACATCACCGGCGTCGAGGCCATGTACTGGAACCCCGCGGGCCTCGCGGGGATCGCGGAGACGGAAGCCCTCTTCACGCACACCCAGTATTTCGCGGACATGCGGATCAATTACGCGGGAGTGGCGACCCGGGCCGGGTCGTTCGGTACCGTCGGCATCGCGGCCAAGATCCTCTCCGTGGGCGACGTGATCGTGACCACCGAGCAGGCGCCGGACGGGACCGGGGAGATCCTGCATCCCAGGTTCTCGGTCCTCGGCCTCAGCTGGGGGCGGGCGTTCACCGACCGGGTCAACTTCGGCGCCACCGTGAACTACGTGCACGAGGAAGTCGCCAACAACGTCGCCAACGGGGTGGCGTTCGACTTCGGCGTGCAGTACGGGACCAACTGGCACGGGTTCCGGTTCGGCGTGGCGGTCAAGAACATCGGCACGACGATGGAGTTCTCGGGTCCGGGCCTCGATCTCGCCGTGCACGATCCCGCATCCGATCCCAACGCCAACCCGCGCGTGCTGGACTACTCGGTGGCGCGTTCCGAAATGCCCTCGTTTGTCGTGTTGTCGACCAGCGCGGTGGTCGCCCGGTCGCCGCAGTACCGGCTGGTTGCGCTGGCGACGTTCCAGAACAACAACTTCTCGGGCGACCAGGTGCGCGGTGGTGTGGAGTGGTGGTACCGGGACCTGGTGGCGCTGCGCGGATCCTACTTCGGGACCTTTAACGGCACGACCGACGCGACCGGCGATGAAACGTTCAAGTTCAAGTCCGGCGACGACCTGTACAGCGGCGCGGCGCTGGGCGCCGGCATCAGCACGCGACTCGGTGAAGTCAGCAAGATCGGCGTGGACATGTCGTGGCGGCCGGTGAGGTCGCAGTTCGACGACGTGGTCGACATCGGCGTGCGGCTGGGCTTCTGATTCGCACCCGGGAGTAGGAGGACGGGGGCCCCTCGCGATCGCGCGGG
>VBPB01000290.1 GCA_005893365.1 Candidatus Eiseniibacteriota bacterium | reverse complement strand
GGAGCGCCTCCATCTGCCGGAGCCACGCCATGATCTGGTGCGTGTCGGCGCTCCGAAGGTCTACCACACCAGCCGGAGTCCACGATCCTCCCACCGACCCTCACTGCGCCCGATGTTCGGCCGACGTCATGCCAACTGGCCGCGCGGCCAGTCGATCGTTGACAGTCGTGACCACGACGTTGACAGCGTCGAGTCGGCACCCGCGCGGTGGGAACGCCGTCACCCCACGCGACGGCAGGTCGGATGCTCGCGGCGATTCCCGCTCATGAAGATGATCGTCGCGGCGCCGAATGCCAGGACATGGATGAACCCGCCCAACGTGAAGCCGAGGATGATGCCGACCATCCACAGAGTCATGAGCAGCATGCTGATCAGGGTCATCGCGGTTCCCTCCGGGCTCCGGCTCCGGGCGCGTCGCGCGACCGGGGATCGGAGCGTCCGGAGGGCCTGATAGGCATGGCCCGTGCCATGCGACCTCTCGCCTCCAAGTCGCTGGCCAAACATGGCCGGCCGAATACTCACCGATCGGCTGGAAGGGCACCGGTGCGGGCTTGCGGTGGAGCCGCCGCCGACCCCACCGGTCGGCGCGCTCCCCGGGATGGACGCTCCGGCACTAGAATGGCCGAGGCGTCGCCACACGCTTCCCGTCGCGGTCGAGAGGGCTTCACGGTTGGTCACGAAGGTCATCCCGGCGAGCCGGGCCGACGGGTGGAATCACAACACCCACTACCATCCGCTGCTCCTCGCCGCCGTGCCGCGCCCCTGCTCACGGGCTCTCGACGTGGGGTGCGGGCTGGGGAGCCTGGCGCGCCGGCTCGCGACGGTCGCCGGGCACGTGGACGCGATCGATCGCGAACCGCGGGTCATCGACCGCGCGCGTGCGTTTTCCGGCGGCCTCGCCAATCTACGCTTCATCGCTGCCGACTTCATGACCTGGGAGACGAGCGAGCGCTATGATCTCGTGTCGTTCGTCGCCACGCTCCATCATCTCCCGTTCGCGGAGGCCGTGACCCGGGCGGCGCGATGGCTGCGGCCCTCCGGCGTGCTCGCCGTCGTGGGTCTCGACCGCGCGCCGTCGTGGCTCGCCGCGTGCGCGAGGAGCGCGATCGCCTACCCGGTCAGCCACTACTATCGCCTGACGCGACCGGTCTCGCCCATCGGGGCGCCGATCCTCGATCCCGCCATGACGCTCGCGGAGATCCGTCGCCAGGCGGCCGCGACGCTCCCGGGGGCGATCGTTCGCCGCCACCTGCTGTGGCGCTATTCGCTGGTCTGGACCAAACCGCCGAGCGCCTGACGAACGTCTCCCGGACCCGCGCCCGTCCGCCGCGACCCGTTGCTCCTTGGACTCGCTGGTTGTGCCACCGCACCTCCGTGGCGGACAATCACCCGGACTGGATCGTCGAGGTATCCCAGCCGTCGAGTCCCTTGGGATCGGCGCAGGAAAGAGGTCATGTCGCTGCCGCAGGCCGCACCTCGGACGCGTTCATTCCTGGCCATCCTGCTGCTGGCTGGATCCGTCGCGCGAGCCTCCTTGGCCGCGGGCCACGCGCCGGTCCTCCATCCCGGCGAAACCGTGCGTCTCGTGATGCCGAAGGGTGCGGCGGGGCGGACCTCGCTGACGCTGACGCTGGTGGCCCCCGCCGGCGGGCCGGTCACGATCGAGACCTCCACGCTCGACTTCGACACGCGGCTCAAGGTGTTCGCCGCGGGCTCGGCCGCCGAGGCGTCGCCCATGGCCGAGGACGACAACGGCGGCATCGGCTTGAACAGCCGATTGACGGTCGAATGCCAGGCCGGACGGGACTACCGGGTGGTGGTCCGCCCGGTCAATGACGACTGGGGCGGGCCGGTCGAGGTCTCGGCGGTGACCGGGCCGGCCCCCGCGCTCGACCGCGAGGAACGGCAGCAGCGCGTGGCGGCCTATTGGGATGCGGTGGAGGCCGAGGGCCAACGGACGGGTTCCGCGATCCTCGATGCGCGCGTGCAACTCGGTCGCGGGAGCATGCACTACCTGGTGGGGGAGTATCCCGAGGCCCGGCGGTTGCTGGAGGCGGCCCTCAAGCGGTTCTCGGAGGTCCTGCCGCCCAATCACCCGACCACGGCATTCTGCTCGACCCGCCTCGCCACGACGCTCATGCGGATGGGCGATTTCGCGGCCGCGCGCACGCGCTACGAGCGCGCGCTGGCGATCCGGGAGAAGGCGCTGGGCCCCGATCATCCGGAGGTGGCGACCAGCCTCAACAACCTGGCCAATCTCCTCCGGGCTACGGGCGAGTTCGCGGCGGCGCGCCCGCTCTACCAGCGGGCGCTGGCGATCCGGGAGCAGGCGCTCGGTCCCGATCATCCGGATGTGGGCGAGAGCCTCAACAACCTGGCCATCGTGCTCAAGGACATGGGCGACTACGCGGCGGCGCGTCCCCTGTACGAGCGCGCGCTGGCGGTCCGCGAGCGGGCGCTCGGTCCCGATCATCCGGATGTGGCGGCGAGCCTGAACAACCTGGCCACGGTGCTCCAGGACCTCGGGGACTACGCGGCGGCGCGTCCCCTGTACCAGCGCGCCTTGGCGATCAGCGAGAAGGTGCGTGGCCCGGACCATCCGGATGTGGCGGCGGGGCTCACCGGCCTGGCCAACCTCCTGACGGCCATGGCCGAGTACGCGGCGGCGCGTCCCCTGTACGAGCGCGCGCTGGCGATCGGCGAGAAGGTGTATGGCCCGGACCGTCCGGAGGTGGCCCTGTTGGCCGGCAATCTGGCGGTCGTGCTCCAGGACCAGGGGGACTACGCGGCGGCGCGTCGCTCGGCCCCGACCATCCGGACGTGGCCGCGAGCCTGAACGACCTGGCGATGGTCCTCAAGGACATGGGCGACTACGCGGCGGCGCGACCGATCCTGGAGCGCGCGCTGGCGATCCGCGAGCGGGTGCTCGGCCCGGATCATCCCGACGTGGCCGCGAGCCTGAACGGGCTGGCCAACCTGCTCCGGGCGATGGGGGAGTACGCGGCGGCGCGACCGCTGCTGGAGCGCGCGCTGGCGATCCGCGAACGGGCGCTCGGCGCCGATCATCCCGACGTGGCGGCGAGCCTCAACGATCTGGCCATCGTGCTCATGCAGATGGGGGAGTACGCGGCGGCGCGTCCGCGCTACGAGCGCGCGCTGGCGATCCGCGAGAAGGTGCTGGGCCCCGATCACCCAGACCTGGCGGCGTTCGTCAACAACCTCGCCATCGTGCTCCAGGACCAGGGGGAGTACGCGGCCGCGCGCCCGTTGTACGAGAGGGCGCTGGCGATCCGCGAGCGCGCGCGCGGCCCCGAGCATCCGGAGGTGGCCGTGAGCCTCAACGGCCTGGCCAACCTGCTCCGGGCCATGGGCGAGTACGCGGCGGCCCGTCCGCTCTACCAGCGCGCGCTGGCGATCCGCGAGCAGGCGCTCGGCCCCGATCATCCCGAGGTGGCCGCGAGCCTCGGCAATCTGGCCATCGTGCTCCAGGACCTGGGCGAGTACGCCGCGGCGCGCCCGCTACACGAACGCGCGCTGGCGATCCGCGAGCGGGCGCTCGGCCCCGATCATCCCGAGGTGGCCAACAACCGGGTCGTCCTCGCCGAGCTGCGTGCGATCCAGGGGGAGACGGCCGGGGCGCTCGAGCAGGCGCTCGAGGCCGAGCGGATCGGTCGCGAGCACCTGAGACTCGTCGGTCGCTCGCTGTCGGAGCACGAGGCGCTCCAGTACGCGGCGGCCCGGGAGGGGGGGCTCAAGCTCACGTTGACGCTGGCGGCGGCGGGCCTCGAGCCGGCCGCGCGGCGCCGCTGCTTCGACGCGGTCGTGCGCTCGCGGGCGCTGGTGCTGGACGAGATGGCCTCGCGCCACCGGGCGATCGGGGGCAGCGCCGATCCCGAGATCGTCCGCCTCGCCGGGCAACTCGCCGCCCGGCGTGCGCGCCTGGCCACGCTCGTGGTGCGTGGCGCGGGCGACCAGAAGCCCGAGACCTACCGCACGCTGGTCGACGACGCGAGGCAGGAGAAGGAGGCGGCCTTCGCGCGGGACCTGTCGCGGGACCGGCAGGGCCTGGACCAGGTGGCGGCCGGTCTGCCGAAGGGCAGCGCGTTGGTGGCCTTCAGCCGGTACGACAGGATCGACCTGCATCCGGGAGGGCCGGCGGCGGGCGATTCGAGCCGGGGGCCGACCCCGGCGGCGGCCGCGAGCGCGGACGTGCCCTCCTATCTCGCCTTCGTGCTGCGCGCGGGAGCGCGCGATCCCGTGGTGGTGGACCTGGGTGGCGCGGCGGAGATCGACGAGGCGGTGACGCGGTGGAAGCAGCAGGCCGCGCGCGGTCCGGCCCTGACGATGGACCCGGCGCGGGCCGAGGCGTCATATCGTGAGGTGGGAACGCGGCTGCGAAGGCGGGTGTGGGACCCACTCGCCGCGGCGATCGGCCATGCCCGGCGGGTCCTGGTGGTGCCCGACGGCGCGCTCAACCTGCTCAGCCTGGCCGCCCTTCCCGCCAAGCGAGGCGGCTATCTGGTCGAGCATGGGCCCCTGGTGCACTACCTCTCCGCGGAGCGGGACGTGATCGCGGCGCAGGACGGGCGCGCCCCGGGCGAGGGCGCGCTGGTGGTGGGCGGAGCGGACTTCGATGCGACCACGATGTTCGCGGCACTCGCGACGCGCGACACGCTGGTCGCGGCGGCGGAAAGGGATCCGGTCGCCGAACCTCCGCCGGCCTCGGCGTCGTCCTACCGGGGTCCGCGGTCGGCGTGTGGCGAGCTCGCGGCACTGCACTTCACCGCCTTGCCGGGGACGGCGGCGGAGGCCGCGGAGGTGGCGCGACAGTGGCAGGAACGAGGCGACGGCCACGCGCCGCGCCCCAGGGCCCTGGGCCTGATCGGGGCGGCCGCGACCGAGACGGCGTTCAAGCGGCGGGCGGCCGGCCGACGGGTCCTGCACCTGGCCACGCACGGGTTCTTCCTCCGCGGCGACTGCGCGGGCCGGGCCGAGGAGCGCGAGAATCCCCTGCTGAGCTCGGGGCTCGCCCTGGCGGGTGCCAACCGCCGCGCCTCGGCCGGCGGGGATGAGGAGGACGGGATCCTGACGGCGGAGGAGATCGCTTCGCTCGATCTGTCGGGCGTCGAGTGGGCGGTGCTCTCGGCCTGCGAGACCGGCGTGGGCGACGTCACGGCGGGGGAGGGGGTGTTCGGGTTGCGGCGGGCCTTCCAGGTCGCCGGCGCCCGCACGATGATCATGAGCCTGTGGTCGGTCGACGACGAGGCCACCCGGGCCTGGATGACCGCCCTCTACCAGGGCCGGCTCCAGCGGCACCTCGATACCGCCCAGGCGGTGCGCGAGGCGAGTGTCTCGGTGCTGCGCGCCCGCCGGGCGGCGGGGCTCTCGACCCAGCCGTTCTACTGGGGGGCGTTCGTCGCCGCCGGCGATTGGAAGTGACGCGGGATCCGGGAGGCGGCACTCGGCCGACGCCCGACCCCTCGAGCGTGTCGCTCTCCCGGCGGCCGCCCCGCCCGCCCGCGCTCAGCGGGGCGGGGCGGTGACCTCTCCGGAGGCGCGCACCACGACGCGGTAGCCCTCGAGCGACCGGGGCAGGCGGGCGCGCAACTCGGGCGTGTCCTGGCGCACGAACACGACGACGATCGGCTGGCCGCCCGCGGCGCCCTCGCCGGTACCGGTGACGCCCTTGAGGGCCAGCAGGCCCGGGGTGTGGCGCGCGAGCACGTCGGTGATGGGGGGGCGGTTCACGCGCGGCTCCTCGCGGGGTGAGGCGCCCCCCGCTGCGGGAGGCGCGGACCGTTCCTGACAGCCGCCGAGCAGGACGGCGGCGATCGCGACGGCCATCGCGGTGCGGCGTGGCCACCCGACCTCCCGGGAACACGAGGGGGCGGGACGCGCGGCGCCCCGCCCCTCGCGCATGGCGCCACCGCTACTTGATCGCGACGCCCAGGGCCTGGAGCACCGGCCCGATCGGGTTCGCGAACGACGCGCCGCTGCCGCCCGCGAAGCACAGCCCGACCGGATTGTTGCCGGTCTCGGTCACCATGAGCGAGCCCGAGTCGCCGGAACGGATGAAGTTGCCCGGCGTCTGGATCTGGTTCACGAACGTCGCGATGCCGTCCGTGTACTGGACCCGGATGGTCACGTTGATCGCCTCGATGGTCCCATGCGTGAGGCCCGAGGTGCGTCCGGTCTTCTTGACCGCGAGGCCCACCGCGGCCGCGACCGTGGTCGAGGCCGGCGTGTAGCCGCCCGCCTCGGCCGCCGAGTAGTTGAGCCCGCTGATCGGCCGCGCGATCGCGCAGTCGACCGTGTTGTTGCTGGAGAAGCTGACGGCCTGGAACTGCGACAGGTTCGCGCACTGCGGCGTCTGATTGCAGATCGGATGCGCGTCGTAGCGGCCCGGGGCGTCGATGCGCTCGCCGAGCGAGGCGGCGTTCTCGCGCGCGAACACGTGGTTGTTGGAGAGGAAGTAATCGACCCCGCCCTTCACCACCACGCAGCCCAGCGTGCCGGCCGCGCATTCCAGATCGTTGCCGGTGGAGGTGCCCATCTGCAGCGGGCCGCCGCCCGGCCTGGCGTACGGGACCACCGTGCCCGACACCACGACGGTGGTCGGGACCCCATCGATGGCCTCGGGGAGGTTCGCGACCCTCGCCCGCTCGGTGTAGACCACGATCACCGGGTCGCCCGCGGCGTCGATCGAGGTGCCGGTGCCGACCACGCCGCTCAAGGCGAGCAGCGCGGGAGTGGCGCGGTCCTGCGAGGCCATCGCGGCGACGACCCGGACCGAGCTGGGATCGAACGCCGGTCGGGCACTGAGGGCCGACGCATGATCATTGGGCGAGGTGAGACGACCCTGCTGGCCGCAGCCGAACGCCAGGGCGGCGGCGGCGGTAAGCACCAGGGCGAGGCTGAGACGGGTCGAGCGGCGCATCGGGGGGGACCTCCGGTAGGGATAGCCGCTGGGCATCCGCGCGGCCGCTCGGATGCGGTGAGCAAGCCTTAAGGCTAGCCCGTGACAGGGATTGGTCAAGCCAATTCGGTCGCTCCGCAGCTCCCGGCGTCGGGGTCGTGCTAAATGACTCGCCCCACCGCCGGCCGGGGATCGCGAGCGCGTCCCCGGCCGGCGACCCGCCGAGCCGGCTACCCCTCGAGCTTGTAGATCTCCCGGCGGCCCTTCTCCACCAGGTCGTGGTAGCCGCTCATGATCTTCTCGAACTCCTTGCCGTCCGCCTCGCTCATGCCCTGTCCCGCCATCATGTCCTCGAACGATTTGAGGTTCGGGATCTCCATCTCCGCCACCAGCGTCCAGTAGCGCTCCGCGCTCACGTCGGTCATGACGCGCATCTTGCCCGTGTTCGACTTCTGCATGAGCTTCGACATGGCGAGGAACTTCTCGACCAGTGGGCGCACCTTGCCCGGCTTGCAGTACATGACCTCGCGGATCATCAGCATGGCGTCTCCCTCCCTACGAGCGTGAGCATCCGGACCGCCCCCTAGCGGCCCCAGGCACCATGGTAGCAAGGAGACGAGGCCGTGGGTCAATCCGCCGTTACCGGCGGCCGCCGGTGGGGGTGGGGCCGGAGCCGGCCGTGGAATAGGCGGTTCGCACGGCGCGTATCAGCCCATGACGCCGCCGCCAACCGGCCTGGTTGCAAGCCGCAATCCGGTGGGCCCTTACCCCCGAAGCCATTTCTTGACACGCCTTTCGGCGAGCCCATAAGATGCTGGCCGACGAAACGCCCGGGGGGTGGTTGACTCCCGGAGCCGTGGGATGACTGCGAGGCCGCACCAGGGATGGGACATGCTCCGCCGTGCTGCCCGCGGCGGGATGGCGGCGATTCATGGACGGACCGCAGTCCACATCGTCCGTACGCCCCGCCCTGGCCGCTCATCGCTGCCACCCTTTCCTGGCGTTCGGAGCGTCACGCTTT